>JBATNZ010000145.1:0-8948 GCA_049290615.1 Candidatus Contendibacter sp. | reverse complement strand
GGGGGGTTTATCCACCGAAACGCTCCAACCACCCCGGCGCTCCGCGCCACCCCTCCTTATCCAAGGAGGGGAAAACCCGCTCTTGCTCCGGCCAGACCCAGAGCAGGACGTTTTTGTACAGCCTTTCAAGCCCGTCGCCGCATACCACCAAACCGTAGGAGGCACTCTCATGTTGTACGCCATTCCCGGACAACCGGGCGCGAAAGTCAGCTTCAAAGCCCGTTATCAGAACTTCATCGGTGGCCAGTGGACACCGCCGGTGAAGGGCGAGTATTTCGAGAACGTCAGCCCGGTTACCGGCAAGGCATTTTGCGAAGTGCCGCGCTCGACCGCCGAAGACATCGAACTGGCGCTGGACGCCGCCCATGCCGCCGCCGACGCCTGGGGCCGCACATCGGTGGCGGAACGGGCGAACCGGCTCAACCGTATCGCCGACCGGATGGAGGCGAATCTGGAACTGCTGGCGGTGGCGGAAACCTGGGACAACGGCAAGCCAGTGCGGGAAACCCTGGCGGCGGACCTGCCGCTGGCCATCGACCACTTCCGCTATTTCGCCGGCTGCATCCGCGCCCAGGAAGGTACACTGGCCGAGCTTGACGATAACACCGTCGCCTATCACTTCCACGAACCGCTGGGCGTGGTCGGGCAAATCATCCCCTGGAATTTCCCGATCCTGATGGCGATCTGGAAGCTGGCGCCCGCCCTGGCGGCTGGCAACTGCGTGGTGTTGAAGCCCGCCGAACAGACGCCGGTTTCGATCCTGGTGCTGCTGGAACTGATTCAGGATTTGCTGCCGCCAGGAGTACTCAACGTGGTCGATGGTTTTGGTTTGGAGGCGGGCAAGCCGCTGGCCTCCAGCCGGCGCGTCGCCAAGATCGCCTTCACCGGCGAGACCACGACCGGACGGCTGATCATGCAGTACGCCTCGCAAAACCTGATCCCGGTCACCCTCGAACTGGGCGGCAAATCGCCCAACGTGTTCTTCGCCGACGTGTGCGCCCAGGATGATGCGTTCTTCGACAAGGCTCTGGAAGGCTTCACCATGTTCGCCTTGAATCAGGGCGAGATTTGCACCTGTCCCTCGCGGGCGCTGATCCAGGAATCCATCTACGACCGGTTCATGGAGCGGGCGCTGGCGCGGGTGAAAGCGGTCAAACAGGGCCACCCCCTCGATACCGACACCATGCTCGGCGCTCAGGCGTCCACCGAGCAGATGGAGAAAATTCTCAGCTACCTCGACATCGGCCGGCAGGAGGGTGCGAAGTGTCTGACCGGCGGCCAGCGGACCGAATTGGGCGGCGAACTGAAGGATGGTTTCTACATCCAGCCGACAGTGTTCCAGGGTCATAACAGGATGCGGATTTTTCAGGAGGAAATTTTCGGCCCGGTGCTGGCGGTCACGACCTTCAAGGACGCCGCCGAGGCGCTGGCCATCGCCAACGACACGCTGTACGGTCTCGGCGCCGGGGTGTGGAGCCGGGACATCAACACGGCTTATTGGATGGGGCGCGGCATCAAGGCGGGCCGGGTCTGGACCAATTGCTACCACCTCTACCCCGCGCACGCGGCCTTCGGCGGCTACAAGCAGTCCGGCATCGGGCGGGAAAACCACCGAATGATGCTCGATCACTACCAGCAGACCAAGAACCTGCTGGTGAGTTACAGCCCCCAGGCGCTGGGGTTTTTCTGAGGTAGCTGTTTGCTCTCCCCTCTCCCGCTAGCGGGAGAGGGGCCGGGGGTAAGGGTCATTTTAGTTCGGCGGAGGAGGTTACCCATGACCACGGTTCCCCGCGTTCTGGCCACGGACGCGACGTTAGCGCTGATCGCCCGGCTCAACGCCAAACACGGTCCGCTGATGTTCCACCAGTCCGGCGGTTGCTGCGACGGCAGCGCGCCGATGTGCTTTCCCGAAGGGGAACTGCTGGTGGGCGACGGCGACGTGCGGCTGGGCGAGATCGGCGGTTGCCCGTTCTACATGAGCGTCGCCCAGTACGAATACTGGAAACATACCCAACTCATCATTGATGTCGTGCCGGGTCGTGGGGGCATGTTCTCTCTGGAAGGTCCGGAGGGCTTACGGTTTCTGACCCGTTCGCGGCTGTTCACCGATACGGAGTGGGCCACCCTGGAAGCGGAGCTTGCCCAGGATGCGCCAAACTTTCCATCAGGACCGGCATCCTGATTGCAACTGAGCGCCATTCAGCCCCGGATATGCTACGTTGATAACATGACAAGCTTTCTCGGCGAATTTGAATGCAGGCTCGATTCCAAGGCGCGAATCGCGTTGCCGGCCGCCCTGAGAAAGCAGCTTCCCGTCGAGGCGGAGGGCAGGTTCGTGGTCAATCGCGGTTTCGAACAGCACTTGGTGTTGTATCCGCTGGATGAATGGCGGCGCGTCACCGCCGAACTCAACCGGCTGAACCTGTTCGTCAAGAAAAACCGCGAGTTTGTCCGCTATTTCCACCGGGGCGCCACCGAACTGGAGTTGGATGGCAGCGGCCGGTTGCTGTTGCCCCGGCGGCTGCTGGATTACGCCGGCATCCATGACGATGTAATTCTGCTGGCCTACGCCAACCGCATCGAGTGCTGGGACGTGGTGTTGTACGAGCATCTACTGTCCGCCGAACCGGCTGATTTCGCCCGCTTGGCCGAGGAGATCATGGGTGGCGCGGGGCGCGCGGAGCGGGATGGGGAGCGGTTTCCCGATTTTCGGGAGTTGCCGTCGCTGCCCCCCGGTTCACGGCATTAGTCCATGCGTTTCTGGAAGTACCCCACCCCTCATAGCGTCCCGGCCATCCGCCGCCCCTCGGCCTCGTCCACCCGGGCCAGCAGCAGCGCCCCGCCGGCGAACAGCACCAGCAGCGACAGGATCGACAGCCGCGGGCTGCCGCTCAGCAGGCTCACCCCGCCCATCAGCACCGGCCCCAGCACCGCCGCGAACTTGCCCAGCATGTTGAAGAAGCCGAAGAACTCCCCGGACTTCTCCGCCGGAATCAGCCGGGCGTACAGGGAACGGCTCAAGGACTGGATGCCGCCCTGGACCAGACCGATAGCCGCCGCCAGTGCGTAGAATTCCCAGGGATGCCGGATGAAATAGCCCCAGACCGTGATCAGGAAGTAGACCGCGATGGCGATGAAGATCCCGGTTCGCGGCCCCCAACGCTCGCCCAACCGGCCGAAAGCGATGGCGGCCGGAAATCCCACGAACTGGGTAAGCAGCAGGGCGACGATCAGGCTGTCGGCGGGGAAACCCAGCGCCAGGCCGTAGTCCACCGCCATGTGAATGACGGTATCGACCCCGTCGATGTACAACCAGTAAGCCAGCAGGAAGGTGCCGACCACCCGCAGGCGGCGGATTTCGCGAAAGGTGCCGCGCAACTGCCCGAAACCGGCCCGGATCGCTGCCAGCCCACTCACCCGACCCGGCGCGGGCGGTTCCGGCACCCACAGCAGCAGGGGAATGGAGAACAGCGTCCACCACAGCGCCACCGTCACGAACGAGACGCGCACCCCCTCGGCGGCGTTCGCCAAACCAAACCAGCCCGGATACAGGGTCATCAGCACGTTCAGGGCGAACAGCAGGCCGCCGCCCAGATAGCCCAGGCTGTAGCCCAGTGCCGATACGATGTCCAACTTGCGCTCGCCGGCCACGCCCACCAGCAGCGCGTCGTAGAAGATGTTGCCGGCGGAAAAACCGATCAGCGCCAGGACGTAGAGGGTCACCGCCCCGCCCCAGTCGCCCCGCCCCACCCCGTACAGGGCGCCGGTCATGACGATGCCCAGCGCCGCGAACGCCAGCAGGAAGCGCTTCCGGGCGCCGCCGCGGTCGGCGATCGCGCCCAGCAGTGGAGCGAGAAACACGATCAGCAGGCTGGCCAACGAGTTGGCCGCACCCAGCCAGAAAGTGCTTTCCGTAACCGGCGCCTCGGCGCTCCAGTACTGCTTGAAGAAAATCGGAAAGAAACCGGCGATCACCGTGGTGGCGAAAGCCGAATTCGCCCAGTCATAAAAGGCCCAGGAAACGGCCTTGCGGCGATCCAGGCGTTCGGGTTCCAGGGGGGATTGTGTGCTGACCATCGGTTTGGCGTCCTGCTGCGTTCGCAACATAATCAGCTTGAGGGAAATCCGCCGGAAGAAATTGCCGCTTGCGCTAGAAATACTGCGGAGATGGTCGCTGCACGCGCAAGCTGGCGGTGTACGGTTAATTCAAGCATGAGATTCGCGGCGTCCCAAACCTTCCGCAATAAAGGTCAATACCAGGGTATTCAGGCTCACGCCTTCCTGCCTGGCGCGAGCCGCCAACTTGGCATGCAAGGATTTGGGCAGACGCTGGACAAATTTGCCCGGTTCTCCACCGCTGTTGGGAAGTGGAATTTTTCGGCCATCCTCAATATGCGCCTGCATCCAGCAGCGGAACGCATCCCGTCCTTCACGGATCGCGTCCTCCGGGATTTCGCCATCGGCCATGCAGCCCGGCAAATCCGGAAACGTGATCAGATAACCGCCGCCGTCCTCTCCGGATAGCGGGCGAATCTCAAAGGGATAATCATCGAAATGGGGACTGTTCAATGTTCGACCTCGGCATCAATCAACTCGATCAGGCGGCGCACATACACTGGCTTGATCGGTTTATGGGCGGGAACACTCACTTCCAACGAGCAACCGGATTTCTGAAAGATGACATGGCTTCCGCTCGGTTTGCGAACCGTCAGACCCAGGCGCTTCGCAGCCACTTCCAGGTCTTCGATCCGCCAGTCACGGGGATTGGTGCGCATCTGGTCGAGGGTTTTGTCCGCTTTGGTCATGGATCAATGATATTATATTTAACATCATTTTCAAGGCCATGGCTCGCGCCGCCTGTGGATTCAGGCTGCAAGCAGGACCTTACCCGGACTTGACGCCCAGCAGACAGTGGAGATAGCAAGCGAAATCGCCGATGTTCTTGCGGTCGTCGCCGAGCAAGGCTCGCCAGCCGATGGTTTCGCCCCGTTGCAACTGGCTCGGCGAATCGCCCGCGCCGGACACGGTCCAGCCACCATCGTTAGCCGAGCGGATGCAGCGCTACCGCGGCATTGTGGACTCCGGGGTCACGGACTTGGCGACCAACCCGAAGTACCTTGAGGACTTCGGTCGTGACTCAACGGGCGATCGTTGACACGGGCCGTCTCGATTCCAACTCGCCCAATTCCTGCAAGCCATCGCCGATCGGCGCTCGTAGGATAAGGTGGCGGAAGTCGCGTTCCGCCGCCCCCACCACCGAGACGGAGCACCCAGCCGATGACCCTTCCCAGCCTGGATTTCGACTTGGGCGACACCATCGCCCTGCTGCGCGACACCGTGGCCGGCTTCGCCCGCAAGGAAATCGCCCCCCGCGCCGCTGAAATCGACCGCAACGGCCAGTTTCCCATGGACCTGTGGCGCAAGTTCGGCGACCTGGGCCTGCTCGGCCTCACCGTCGAGGAAGAGTACGGCGGCGCCCCGCTGGGTTATCTGGCGCATGTCGTGGCGATGGAGGAAATTTCCCGCGCTTCCGCCTCGGTCGGTCTTTCCTACGGCGCGCATTCCAACCTGTGCGTGAACCAGATCCGCCGCAACGGCAACGAGGACCAGAAGCGTAACTATCTGCCCAAGCTGATCTCCGGCGAGCACGTCGGCGCGCTGGCGATGAGCGAGACGGGCGCCGGTTCCGACGTGGTGTCGATGAAGTTGCGGGCGGAGCGCAAGGGCGACCGCTACATCCTCAACGGGACCAAGATGTGGATCACCAACGGCCCGGACGCCGACGTGCTGGTGGTCTACGCCCGGACCGATCCGGCCGCCGGCCCCCAGGGCATCACCGCTTTCCTGATTGAAAAGGGCTTCGAGGGTTTCTCCACCTCCCCGAAGCTGGACAAGCTCGGAATGCGCGGCTCGCACACCGCCGAACTGGTGTTCCAGGACTGCGAGGTTCCCGCCGAGAACGTGCTGGGCGGGGTCGGTAACGGCGTGAAGGTGCTGATGAGCGGCCTGGACTATGAACGCGCCGTGCTGGCCGGTGGGCCGCTGGGCATCATGGCCGCCTGCATGGATCTGGTGGTGCCCTACGTCCACGAGCGCCGACAGTTTGGCCAGCCCATCGGCGAATTCCAGCTCATGCAGGGCAAGATTGCCGACATGTACACCACCTGGAATGCCTGTCGGGCCTACGTGTACGCCGTGGGCCGGGCCTGCGACCGGGGCGGTCATGCCCGCGGCCTGCGCAAGGATGCCGCCGGCGCGATCCTGTACGCCTCCGAGAAGGCCACATGGATGGCGGGCGAGGCGATCCAAACCCTGGGCGGCAACGGCTACATCAACGACTATCCGGCCGGCCGCCTGTGGTGCGACGCCAAGCTGTACGAGATCGGCGCCGGCACCAACGAAATCCGCCGGATGCTGATCGGCCGGGAGTTGTTCGCCGAGACCGCGTGACATGACCCTGTTCAGATCGAAGATCAATCCCCGGTCCGAGGAATTTCGCGCCAACGCCGAGGCGATGCGGGCGCAAGTCGCGGATCTGCGAGAGAAGGCGGCCCAGGTTGTGCTCGGCGGCGGCGAGGCGGCCCGCGCCAAGCACGTCGCCCGTGGCAAGCTGCTGCCGCGCGACCGGATTGACCACCTGCTCGACCCCGGCGCGCCGTTCCTGGAAATCGGCCAACTGGCGGCCTGGGGGATCTACGGCAACGAAGCGCCTTGCGCCGGGGTGATCGCCGGCATCGGCCGCGTCTCCGGTCAGGAGTGCATGATCCTGGCCAACGACGCCACGGTGAAGGGCGGCACTTATTATCCATTGACGGTGAAGAAGCATCTGCGCGCCCAGGAAATCGCCGGGGAGAACTGCCTGCCCTGCATCGCTCTGGTGGATTCCGGCGGCGCGTTCCTGCCGATGCAGGATCAGGTGTTCCCTGACCGCGACCATTTCGGCCGCATCTTCTTCAACCAGGCGAATCTATCAGCGCGCGGCATCCCGCAAATCGCGGTGGTGATGGGGTCCTGCACCGCCGGCGGAGCCTACGTGCCGGCCATGTCGGACGAGACGGTGATGGTCCGCAACCAGGCCACCATCTTTCTCGCCGGCCCGCCGCTGGTGAAAGCCGCCACCGGCGAAATCGTCACCGCCGAGGAACTGGGCGGCGGCGACGTGCATAGCCGCATTTCCGGGGTGGTGGACCATCTGGCGGAAAACGACGCCCACGCCCTGTTCATCGCCCGGCGCATCGTCGCCAATCTGAACCGCCGCAAGCCGATCACTCTCGATCTGGACGCGGCGGAGGAACCGGCCTACGACCCGGAGGAACTCTACGGCATCCTCCCCACCGACACCCGCAGGCCCTACGACGTGCGCGAGGTGATCGCCCGGCTGGTGGACGGTTCCCGCTTCGACGAATTCAAGGCCCGCTACGGGACGACGCTGGTGACCGGTTTCGCCCGGTTGTACGGCTATCCGGTCGGGATCATCGCCAACAACGGCATCCTGTTCGCCGAATCGGCGCAAAAGGGCGCGCATTTCATCGAACTGTGCGCCCAGCGCGGCATCCCGCTGCTGTTTTTGCAGAACATCACCGGCTTCATGGTCGGCAAGAAGTACGAGCACGGTGGCATCACCAAGGACGGCGCCAAGATGGTCACCGCCGTTTCCACCGCCGCCGTGCCCAAGCTCACGGTGCTGATCGGCGGTTCCTTCGGCGCGGGCAACTACGGCATGTGCGGGCGGGCCTATTCGCCGCGCTTCCTGTGGACCTGGCCCAACAGCCGCATCTCGGTGATGGGCGGCGAACAGGCGGCGAGCGTGCTGGCGACGGTCAAGCGCGACAGCATCGAGGCGAAAGGGGGTTCCTGGAGCGCCGAGGACGAGGAAGCCTTCAAGGCCCCGATCCGCCAGCAGTACGAAACCCAGGGCCATCCCTACTACGCCACCGCCCGACTGTGGGACGACGGGGTAGTGGACCCAGCTCAGACCCGACGGATTCTGGGATTGAGCCTGTCGGCGGCGCTCAACGCGCCGATTGCGCGGACCACGTTCGGCGTGTTTCGGATGTAAAATAGCCATCCAAATAGCCATCTGGAGAGCGTCATGATATCCATCGCCGAAGCCAGGAACCAGTTACCCGCCCTGATCCATCAGGCCGAGACCGGCCAACCGGTCACCATTTCCCGGCGCGGCAAGCCCGTGGCGGTAGTGTTGTCGGTTGCCGAATACGAACGGCTGGTGACTGGAATGCAGCCCATCATGCCGGACGGCTGGACCCAATTGCTGGAAATTCGTCGGAAACTGGCTGAAACCGATGCGTTCGCCGACTGGAGCGATGAGGCAATACGAAGCTGGCGTGATCCATCGCCGGGCCGCGCGGTGGAACTGCCATGAAGTATCTGCTCGATACCAACCTTTGGTCGGAACTGGTTCGTCCAAAGCCAAATTCCGGCGTGTTGGCGCGCTATCGCGAGGACTGGCGCTACTGCCAAACCGCCGCTGTAGTCGAGCACGAAATTCGCTATGGCATCGCACGCCACCCCAGTCCGACACGACGGCTGCAATTGACCCAAGCCTACGATCAGTTCTTCGGATCAGCCGGCGTCACGGTTCTGCCTTACGACGCCGAAGCCGCCCGCTGGCACGCCCATGAACGCACCCGACTTGAAGCGGCAGGACAACCACGCGCTTTCGCGGATGGCCAAATTGCCGCCATCGCCGCTACACACGGCTTGATTCTGGTTAGCCGAAACATCACCGATTTCGCCGGCTATAACGGCTTGTACCTTGAAACCTGGTTTTCAGAACAAACCGAGCCCCCGGAATAACCAAGACGCAGCCGTTCACTCCCCCCTTGACTTCCCTGAATTTGACGGGGCAGGATGGGGACCGAGAACCCTGTTAACGAGTTGAGTTTACCGCTTCCATGCACCTGAGCGATCACAGCCTGCGCCAGATC
>JBATNZ010000144.1:0-35193 GCA_049290615.1 Candidatus Contendibacter sp. | reverse complement strand
CGCCGTTGCAGCGCGCTGTCCAGCCGCTCGGCTAGCAAGCGGACCCGGTGCAGCCATTCCAGCCGGTCGGGGCTGGCCAGTTCCGCCGCCGCCGTGGGGGTGGCGGCGCGCCGGTCGGCGGCGAAATCGGCGATGGTCACGTCGGTTTCGTGGCCGATGCCGGTCACTAGTGGGATGGCGCAGTCGAAGATCGCCCGCGCCACGGTTTCTTCGTTGAAAGCCTGCAAATCCTCCAGCGAACCGCCTCCGCGGGCTAGCAGCAACACGTCGCAATCCCGGCGCTGGGATGCCAGCCGGATGGTTTGGGCGATGCGTTCCGCCGCGCCGTCACCCTGCACCGGGACCGGATAAACCAGGACCAGCAGGCCGGGGCAGCGGCGGCGCAGGGTGATCAGCACATCGCGGATGGCCGCACCGCTCGGGGAAGTGATGACCCCGATCCGGCGTGGAAAGCGGGGCAGGGGCTGCTTGCGTTCCGGCGCGAACAGGCCTTCCCGTTCCAGCCGCAACCGCAGCTCGTCGTAGGCCCGGCGCAGCGCTCCGGCGCCAGCTTCCTCGACGTATTCGACGATGATTTGAAAATCGCCGCGCGGTTCGTACAGGCTGACCCGACCGCGCACCAGTACCTGCTGGCCGTTGCGGGGGCAGTCGCGGAACAGGAAGGCGCGGTTCTGGAACAGCGCGCAGCGGATTTGCGCCTTGGCGTCCTTCAGCGAGAAGTAGAGGTGGCCGGAGGATGGGCGCGACAGATTGGAAACCTCGCCTTCCACCCAGAGCGTCGGGAATTCGCCTTCCAACAGGGCGCGCACGTCCTGATTCAGGCGGGAAACGGTGTAGATGTCGCGGTGGGTGGAGGGCATGGAAGCGTTGGTGTTCAAAATGATGGCCGCACTCTCTGGTCCAGCGCCCGGCGTAAAACAAGGGGTTTCCCGGAAAACGGCATCGCAACCTCGCCTGGTTCCCGCCGCAACAGCTTGGCCAGATTGCGCCTCGCGTCCCCGGAGGAACAACCGGCCGCCATCTGTCCTTCGAGTACCAAGTCATAGCGAATTTCCATTGGTTGGCCCCCGTCAAATCGGTGTTGCGCCGATTATCCTGTGTTTAATAAAGAGCGGACAATGCGATCACTCCGGCCAGATGTTATCCGCCACCAGATCGCCCAACGGCTGGCGCCGCTGTTCCTCCGGGACCTGACCGGCCCGGAAATGGCGGATGTCGCGACGCAAGGCGATGGCCTTGTACACCGCGCTGATTTCGGCGTCGGTGAACCGGTGCGCTACGCCGAGCGCTGGTTCGTCGCCCAACGCGGAAGGGGTTTGACTTGGGTCTGTCATCGTGAGAGAAGCCTCGCCTGTTTCGGAACAACCGGATTGTAGCCCGGTTGGCGCACGACACGAATCCAGTCCGGGCCGATTTTCCGTTTACCGGTCGCCCGCCGTGGCATACACTAACCCGCTTATTTTTCGCCAAGTCCCGAGGCCCCGCCATGCGTATCGTTCAAGAAGCCCTGACCTTCGACGATGTCCTGCTTCTTCCCGCTTATTCCGCAGTGCTGCCCAAGGACGTGAACCTCAAGACCCAACTGACCCGCGCCATCACCCTCAATATCCCGCTGGTGTCGGCGGCCATGGATACGGTCACCGAATCGCGGTTGGCTATCGCCCTGGCGCAGGAAGGCGGCATCGGCATTATCCATAAAAATATGCCGGTTGAAAAACAGGCGCAGGAAGTGCGGCGGGTCAAGAAGTACGAAAGCGGCGTTATCAACGATCCCATCGTCACCGCGCCCACCACCAGCATCCGCGAGGTCGTAGCTCTGACCCGCGCCCATCACATCTCCGGTGTGCCGGTGGTGGACGGTGAAAATCTGGTCGGCATCGTGACCAGCCGCGACCTGCGCTTCGAGCACAACATGGATGCGCCGGTCAGCGCCATCATGACCCCCAAGGAGCGCTTGGTCACGGTGCGCGAAGGAGCCAGCCGCGAGGAAATTGTCACCCTGTTGCACAAGCATCGCATCGAGAAGCTGCTGGTGATCAACGACCGCTTCCAGTTGCGCGGCATGGTCACGGTCAAGGATATCCAGAAGTCCAGCGACTTCCCCATCGCCTGCAAGGACGAATGGGGTCGGTTGCGGGTCGGCGCGGCGGTCGGCACCGGTGGCGACACCGAGGACCGGGTGGCGGCGCTGGTGAACGCCGGGGTGGATGTGATCGTGGTGGATACCGCTCACGGCCATTCCCTCAATGTGCTCAACCGGGTGCGCTGGGTCAAGGATCGGTTTCCGCGGGTGCAGGTGATCGGCGGCAACATCGCCACCGCCGCCGCCGCCCGCGATCTGGTCGAAGCCGGCGTGGATGCGGTGAAGGTGGGGATTGGGCCAGGTTGTCTGGCCGCCGGCACGCGCATCCTGATGGCGGACGCGCGCTATAAAAATATCGAAGACGTGCGTCCCGGGGATCGCGTCATCAATCAGCAGGGCCAGCCGGTCACGGTCCGCAACGCCTGGTGTACCGGGATGCGCGAAGTGATGTTGATCCGGCATACCGGCTCGTTCTGGGGAACGCTGGTTACCCCCGATCATCGCTACCTGGTGGGGGATTTGGAGACAGTGAGCGCGGCGACGCTGGCCGCGCGCGATTATGTGACGGTGTTGGAACGGCCGACGCGGCAGGGAGCCTCGAAAATCGGTTGGAAACCCATCGGTGAAGTCCAGCGCGGCGTGGGTCTGTTGCCTCGGCGGATCGCCTTTGAACTGCCGGAAACCCTTGAAATCAATCTGCGCGATTTCGCCATTCGCCAGGATCGGCAACTCGCGCGTTATCGGACCACAATCCGCGATTCCTACGCGCTGGGCTATGTGCTGGGAACCTTTCTCGGCGACGGCCATGCCTTCATCGCCGCGTCCCGGAATTCGGAGCAAGGGCGGGTTTCCTGGTATTTCGCCCGCCATGAACAGGAAATCGCCGCCAAGCTGGCGCATTTCGTTCAGGAAGTGACGGGCGTTGCGCCCAAACAGGTCGTTGGCGAGCGCATCATTACGCTGCATCTCTACTCGCTGCAATGGGCGCGTTTTCTGGCGCGGCTGGGCAAGCGCCATGAGAAACACTTGCCGCCCGATTTGCTCTGCGCCAACCGGCTTTACCTGCAAGGGCTGTTCGATGGGCTGCTGGACAGCGACGGTTATACCGACACCGGCGGCCGATTGTGCTTCCACAACACCTCCCAGGCGCTGGCTGAACTTTTCAACCTCCTGTGTCTGTTGTTAAAGGGCAGCATTCCCAACTGCAATCTTGAGGAGCCTTCCGCCGGGGGTTTGACTGGAACGTGCGCGGCCAATTGCCGGGAATCCTACCGGGCGCGGTTGAACGCCTCGCATGAAAAACGGCTGATGGAAGACTATCAGGTCATCAAGTTGCTGGATCGGCAAATGCTGGGGATCGCGCTGCCGGTTTACGACATCGAGGTGGATTGCCCGACGCACAGCTTTATTGCGGATAACGCGATTGTTCACAATTCGATCTGCACCACCCGCATCGTTGCGGGGGTTGGGGTACCGCAGATCAGCGCGGTGTCCAATGTCGCCGAGGCGCTGCGCGACTGCGACGTGCCGGTCATCGCCGACGGCGGCGTGCGCTATTCCGGCGATCTGGCCAAGGCCATCGCCGCCGGCGCTCACACGGTGATGATCGGTGGCCTGTTCGCCGGCACCGAGGAAGCGCCTGGCGAAGTCGAACTGTTCCAGGGCCGCTCCTACAAGTCTTATCGCGGCATGGGGTCGCTGGGCGCGATGACCCAGCAACACGGCTCCAGCGACCGCTATTTTCAGGAAGGCAGCGCGGTGGAGAAGCTGGTGCCGGAAGGCATCGAGGGCCGGGTGCCCTACAAGGGCAGCGTGCTGGCCATCATCAATCAGTTGATGGGTGGCGTGCGCTCCAGCATGGGTTACGTCGGTTGTCAGGACATCGCCGAAATGCGCACCAGGCCGGCGTTTGCCCGGGTGACCAGCGCGGGGATGCGGGAAAGCCATGTCCATGACGTGACCATCACCAAGGAAGCGCCGAACTACCGGGTGGATTGACTTCCAACCCTTCACCTCCACCCTGACCCTCCACCACCAAGGGGGAGGGGGAGTGCAGCCATGACCGCTCGCGACATCCATCTCGACCGTATTCTCATTCTCGACTTCGGCTCCCAATACACCCAGTTGATCGCCCGCCGGGTGCGAGAAATTGGGGTCTACTGCGAAATTCATCCCTACGATGCCGATCCGACCGCCATTCAGGCTTTTCACCCGCACGGCATCATTCTATCCGGCAGCCCGGAATCGACCACCGTGGCGGATGGCCCGTGCGCTCCTCATGTGGTGTTTGATCTGAACGTACCGCTGCTCGGTATCTGCTACGGCATGCAGACCATGGCCATGCAACTGGGTGGCTCGGTGGAATCCTCCGACCACCAGGAGTTCGGTTACGCCCAGGTCCGCGCCCACGCTCATTCCGCCCTGCTGCGCGCCATCGAGGACCACGCCAGCCCGGAGGGTTACGGCCTGCTGGATGTGTGGATGAGCCACGGCGATCGGGTGATGATGCTGCCGCCCGGCTTTGCGCGCATCGCCAGCACCGGTACTTGTCCCATCGCCGGCATGGCCGACGAGGATCGGCGCTGGTATGGGGTGCAGTTCCATCCCGAAGTGACCCACACCCGCCAGGGCGCGCGTATTCTGCGCCGCTTTGTGCTGGAGATTTGCGGCTGCGCACCGCTGTGGACCACCGGCAACATCATCGAGGACAGCATCGCCGCCGTCCGTTCCCAGGTGGGCGACGACGAGGTATTGCTGGGGCTGTCCGGCGGGGTGGATTCCTCTGTGGTGGCGGCGCTGTTGCACCGGGCCATCGGCGACCAACTCACCTGCGTGTTCGTGGACACCGGCCTGCTGCGCCTGCACGAGGGCGATCAGGTGATGACCACCTTCGGCCTGCATTTGGGCGTGCGGGTGATTCGGGTCGATGCCGAGGAGCGGTTTCTGAGCGCGCTGGCCGGCGTCACCGATCCCGAACGCAAGCGCAAGATTATCGGCGGGCTGTTTGTGACGATCTTCGAGGAACAGGCGCTGAAGCTGCAAAGCGCCAAATGGCTGGCCCAGGGCACCATCTATCCCGATGTTATTGAATCCGCCGGCGCCAAGACCGGCAAGGCTCATGTCATCAAGTCCCATCACAATGTCGGCGGCCTGCCGGCGGCGATGCGAATGAAGCTGGTCGAACCGTTGCGGGAGCTGTTCAAGGACGAGGTGCGCCGGCTGGGGATGGAACTGGGACTGCCCTTCGAAATGGTCTATCGCCACCCGTTCCCCGGCCCCGGTCTGGGGGTGCGGATTCTCGGCGAGGTGCGCAAGGACTACGCCGATCTGCTGCGCCGCGCCGATGACATTTTCATCGAGGAGCTGCGTCGGGCTGATTTATATGACAAGACCAGCCAGGCCTTCGCGGTGTTCCTGCCGGTCAAGTCGGTGGGGGTGATGGGCGATGGCCGCCGCTATGATTACGTGATCGCGCTGCGGGCGGTGGAGACGGTGGATTTCATGACCGCCCGCTGGGCGCATCTGCCCTACGAGTTTCTGGATCGGGTGTCGCGACGCATCATCAACGAGGTGCGCGGCATTTCCCGGGTGGTCTACGACGTGTCCGGCAAGCCGCCGGCGACCATTGAGTGGGAGTAGCTTCGTGCCCTCCAAGTTGTAAAAATGAGGCTGTGCGGAAACGTTTCTTGGCAATCGTCGGTGGCCCCATGAGAGATTGGCTAAGAACTGTATTATTCTTATCGGCATTCTCACCGGTTTTGTTGACGCTGGCCTATGTTCGTTACGATATGCACGGTTTTCAAACCGACGTCATTCAATTCCTGGTAATAGGAATTATTGGAGCAATCCTTCCATTTTTAATCCTGAAAATGGTGACAACGTCGAGCGAATCGATTGCTTTTGAAGCCAAAAAAGTCGAGCAGAACGATTTTGCTTTGCTAGCGTTCGTTGCCAGCTATTTTGTTCCGATTATTACTAGAGCATCGGAATTGGATATGTTCAAAACGGTGATCATCACTGGAGCCATCATCTTGATCATTTGGCTCAGCAGTTCGATTCCCGCTCATCCTCTGCTTCGCCTCTTTCTGAAATTCAGATTCTACAAGGTCGAGTCTTGTAGCGGGATGGTCTACACGCTGATTTCCAAAAGAGAAATTAGAGATCCGAAAGACATTAAATTTGTAAAACAAGTATCCAGTTCGATGCTGATGGAGGCGACATAATGCCATTTAATCTGTTCGCCATCGTAAGCAGTTCCGGTAATATAAATGAAACCGCGAGGTTCAAGCTATCCAGACAGGTTCAAGATGAACTGACCACTTACCTTAAATCTCAAGAGCAGCAGTTCAACGAGTCGATTGAAAGCGAAATCCTATTCGATGGAAAATATAAGCCCGATCAAGGAGAAGTGCTGGTCATCGATCACTATGACAACGCTGATAACCTCGGTCAAGCCATAAGAAATCCTCTCGGCATAGAAGAGATCGAGCCATCAAACCAAGCTTTTCAAGCTATTAAGGCCCTGTTTACCGGATACATCGATGAAACCGACGGCAAAGTCGTGGTTCTCGTACAAAACTTCGATAAGCGAAAAATTATCTCCACCGATGGTTTATCCATTTTTCATTCGGCCAACACCTATAGGAAAATCGATGGAATCGGCGTGACGCTCGATACGAAATTGTCCGCCATACTCAAGGACAAGACCTTGAGATTTCACAGCTTTCATGCGTTACGCCAAATCTTCGATGTCAGCGCCTATTATCGGGAAGCTACGGATCAAGATATCAGTGATTTTGCATCGCAGGCCACTATAATAGTGGCGGACCTTGCCGAGTTGGTCAAAATTTCCGATTCTTGGATAAGAAAGAAAATCTCGCTTATCCAGCAAAGTCGGATCCTCGAAACCGTGTCGATACGGAACATCAAGGAGGTTGCCAAGCAATTTAATATCCCGCTGCAAACTGTTACCGAGCAGGGCAACGAACTGATCATGCTGCCGACAAAAAAGGCGGAGTTAAAGACGATTCTGCGATTTCTCGACGAAGATTATTTCACCTCGCCGATCTCGAAAACCCCCTACATAACCAACTCCAAGCGGCGGATTGCTCCACAATAACCATCGTCGGACTCAACGCGCTGTCAACCGGCGCTATGCTGCCGAAAGTCCGACAGGGATGCGGCCTCGTAAAGAATCGGTTTGCCTTTTGGATTGAGCGAGGTGTTGAGGATGGCCTCCACCCCGTGTTGCTCCGCCAAAACGCGCAGTAAGCGGGCCACGAAGCTGCCTTCGTGCATTCGACCCAAGACCTGTACTCTCGAACTGCCGTCGGTGTGAATGGCGGCCGGATAAAGCGCCTTGAATTCCGGCGAAGCTGGCAGGGCCAAATCCATGAACGGCGCGGCGGAAGGAAACGGGCCGAAGAAGCGTTCGAAAGCCCTCTTATCCATGATCGCCCCAAACGGACGAAACGCTTCCCGTCCCTTGACGACCGCGTTCAGGACATGCCGCTGGTCCGCATCTCGTGGGTCGGCCAGCAAGGAATGAAATCCCAGGGCGCGCGGTCCCGGTTCGTAGATGTCGGACATCGTGGCGAGAATATCCCCCTCGACCAGCCGGCTGGCCGCTTGGTCCGCGTCCGCCTCATCGCCGAGTATCGGCACAATGTGCCGGTCGGTGCCGCGCAGGGGGATCGGCTGGAGCATCTCGGCGGAAAAATCCCACCCCTCGCCCTTGCGCCAGAATCCGCCCAGCGGATCGGCCTCGCCGGGCAATTCCCCGAACCGCTGGAAATAGGCGGCGACCAAATTGCCGATGCTTTGGCCGGTGTCGCCCGGCGCCAAGCTGCCTTGCACGGCGAGATCGGGGAAGGCGTCGGACAAGCGACCCAACAATCGGCAGTTGGTGGCCAGCCCGCCGCCGCACAGCAGGAGGCGCGGGCGGATGGCGCCGATCAGTGGAGTCAGGGCGGCGATGACGGCCGCTTCCAGTTCGCCTTGCAACCGGGCCGCCAGCGCCGCGCCCTCGTCGAGAAGCCGCTCCGGCGATGGCCGGGCCGGGCAGACGCGCGACAGGATGGTGGTGCTGGTTTCCTCGTCGCGCGGCAACAGCGACAGGATTGCTCCATCGCGGCAATCGAAGAACAGCCGGACATCGGGTCCAGTCGAGGAGTTCGCTAGACCGGCCAGCGCCATGGTCTTGCCCGCATCGACTTGTTCCCGCCACCCGAGATGCCGGGTGATGCGGTCGTAGGTTTCGCCCAACCCGTTCAAGCAACCGGCGCTGGTCGGGTCGCGGTGGATCAGCCCGAGCCTGTCGCCGTCGAAGCGATAACAGGACTGGTGCTCGCCGGGTTGACCGATCCGGTCGGCGACGAAAATCAGGGCCGGCAGGCGCAGGGCGCCGGCGTTGCGCGCGGCGAAAATCGCCTCGAAGGCGTGGCTTTCGTGATGCGAGTTGCGCCATTCGATGCGGTCGGGTTCGACCCCCAAGTCTTGCAGCGTCAGGCGTCCGTCGGGGCGCAGGTGGACGGGCGCTGCGCGGCCGGGGGTCGGCTCTCCCGAGGTCGAGACGACGAACCGCTCGATGTCGCCGAAGTCCAGTCCGAAGCTTTCCAATGCGTAGCGCAGAGCCATCGCCACGCCGCCGTCGTGTTTACGGCGCGAAAGTCGTTCCTGCGGCAGGCTATGGATCTTTCCGTCCAGCAGAATCGCCACGGCGCCGTCGATCTGCCGCCGCCCGTCCTGGGTCATGGCGGCGTTCAGGCCGATCCAGGGTTTCACCGCGACCCGCCGACGGGCAAGCCAAACTCGGTTTCGAGTCGGCCGATATAAGCGGCCAGTCGCTCCGATAGCGGGGCTGGCGCGGGTTGCGAAAGCTGCCGCAAAAACTCGTTGCGGCAAGAGCAGCGCAATTCCGTTGCCGCGCCGATCAGCGCCGGGTCGCGGGTGTAATTGTGGGCCGCGATCAGGCCGTGCAGCACATGCCAGCACAGATCGCAGGCCCTGGGTGCGCCGGCGTAGGGGTTGCCGCTGGTGAAGCCGAGCACGCCGGTGCGCCGGCGATAGTCGGGGGGAAGTCCGGCCAAAACCTCGAATACGCTATAAAGCCAGGGAGTTTGGTAGCGGTAGGGGATTTCGGCGTCGGTCTTGCTCGCCAGATGGGCGCAGATCGTGTTCCGTTTGATCGTGTTGGCGAACAACATCACGGTATCGGCGCCTCGGTCGTAGGCCCAGGTGATCGAGCGGATCGCATCCTCGATGGCCTCGGCTTCGGTGAGAAAGGGCGGTTTCAGCAGCACATAGCAGTCGGCGACCACTCGCCGAAAAGTTTGCCGCCGGTGAACGGCTATCACTTCGTTCAGGGCGTGGACGAACTCGGCGCACCGTTCGCTCTTGTTGACGGCGACGCGCAGCACCAGTTCGTCGATGCTCTCGATGCCGAACCCCAAGGCCAGTTCGGTCACATGGCGCGGTAGCAATTCCAGCAGCGCTTCGATCCGGTCCTGGCGGATGGTGTTGGCGCGGGTTTCCAGGCCGAAGCTTTCGAGAAACGGCAAGATTTTCAACGTGGAAACCAACTTGGCCCGCAACTCGGCCGGCAGTTCCTTGGCCTCGAACACCGAGCCGCCTGGACCCAGATGCAGAAAACGGGTGCCCGGATCGAGCTTTCTCAGTTCGGCCTCGAAATCGGCCAAGATGAATTCCTCGGGCGGCACGTCCCGCCGCTCGCCGAAATTGCACATGGTGCAACCGGCCTTGCGCGCCCAGGCGCAGCCGGCGTTGTGGTGCCAAATCAACACTTTGTGCGCGGGTCGGCCGTGGGAGCAGATGGGAATCAAATAGTGGCCCGAGCGCCAGGGAGCGGTTTCGAGGGGGAAGCGTCGGCGGAATTCGTAGGCCACACGCGCCATCCGCCGCGCTAGGGCATCGATCTCAGCTTCTGAGGGCACGACGCAATCCTGCCGCTAACCTGTCCAGCGCCGGTTCGTCCTCGGCCAGCAGCAACACCGGCAGGCTGTGGGTTCGATCCGATTTGGCCGCAGGGCAGCGCAGCGGCAGAACGCCAGCCGTTCCATCGAAGGCCAGCCCCGCCGTCTCCAACGAACGGTCCACCGCGTTCTCGTCGGTTAGGCGGGTACGGAACGCCTCGGATACCCGGTAGCGCGACATGCGCCCGGTGCGTTGCTGGATGCGGGCGACCAGCAGATGTAGGTCCAGTGGCGCCGAACGGCGCACGTTCAAATCCGCCAGAAAGCACTGCCCGTCGCGCGTCAACACGAAATCCAGGTTGAACCAGCCGGCAAACCCCCGCGCCGCCAGTCCCGCGCCGACCGCCTCGGTCAAGGCGTGCAAGCGCGGACGGTGACGGGCTTCCAGTCGCGGGTCGAGGCTACGGATGCCTCGATAGGCAAAACCCTCGATCACCTGCTCGGAGAGGCCGGCGATCTCGGTTCCCGTCGCCGTCTGGCGAGCATCCAGCGTCGCCGAAACGTTGGTTGGCAGGTTCCCCACCACCCTTTCGACCACGTAAGGTTCCTCGCGCCACGCCCAGGCAAAGGCTTTCTTGCCCTTGCTCTCCGCTGTCCGCGCCGCGATGGTCTCCACCCAATCCCGCCGATAGGTCGCGCCAGCACGCAGCACGACCGAGCCGGCGCCGCCGAGCGCGAAATTCGATTTCACCAACAGATCATTTTCGCCCAACCGCGCCGCCGCGATTTCCACTTGCCCGGCGTCGTGGCAAACCAGGGAGGGGGGTAGATGATTGGCCAGGGCGGGAATCGACAGGAACAAATCCCGCATTCCCACTCGCGTGTTCCAGTGAAACACCCGGCCATGTGGGCAAGGCGTTTCGGCTTCGACGGCGACATGCTCTTTTTCGAGTGCCCGCGCGATCATCTCGGTCTGCCGGGTCCAGACGCAGGGGGCCAGCCGCACCGCACCCGCATCACGCGCGATCCGCATCAAAGCCGCGCCGTTCGGGGAATCCTGCCAGCGCCCGTCCTCCCCGCATTCCGGCAGCGTGGCGTAACGTTGTTCGGGCGCCATGGCGTGGGCCAGCAGCGCGCGGGCGGGACGGTGGGAGGTCAGCGTCAAGGCGGGGCCGTCCACATCCCACAGCGCCGCCTTGCAACCGGCCAGGGAATCCAGTGGCCAGGGGCTGGCTTCCCGCGCGGCATCGATCTGGGTGAAGGTTTGTTCCAGGTTCCACCAGCGCAGGGTCAGGGGCGGCGCGGTCATGGCGGCTCGGCGGGCTTTGGCGGCGTCCGGCTCTTGGCGAGCGCGGCTTCGTAGAACGTCAACGCCGTGGCGCAGATAGCGCCGGTACAGACGTGAATGATGGATCGCTCCATGTTTTCCCGATTGATGTCGAGCCAAAAACCCTGCCGGCAATCTTTGGCGAGGATTCCAGCGGCGGCGGCCATGCGCGTCGCACCCTCAAAACCGGGGTCGATGCCGCGCATCAGATAGGCTTGCGCCAGCGCTTTCAATATCTTGGCGTGGCCGGGGTGTTCCCAGGATAACGGCAAGCCCGACGAACCTTCCAAGGTCGGCGGACGGAAGGTCACGCGATGGATGTTGCCGAAGACGTCCGGCGCCGGGTTCCAGCGGCTGGCGAGGTGTCGGACGGCGGCAGTCGCCAGCGCGGTGAATGCCTCCATCCGGTCTTTGAGCAGGAGCGGCAACAACAGGCAGGCTTGCAAATTGGTGGCGGTATCGGCCAAGTCGATGGGTGCGTCGGCGGAAAAATCGGCGGCCCAACCCACCGAACCGTCCTCGCAGCGTCGGACGCTGCCGACGATCAGTTCGCCGTAGCGGGTGGCGGCAGCCAAGATATCGCCCTGTAAAGCGGGATCGCCGTCGAAGTAGGCATCAAGCAGACCGGCGAACGCGACGAAGGAAAATAAGGGTATCGAGGGCGCCAGCGTTGGCTTGTCGGCGAAGTGGTTGGAGCGATAGCGGTACACCGGCCAGCCGCCGTCCGGATTTTGGTTGGCCAGCACGAAGCGCGTCAAATCCGCCAAGATGGCCGCCAGTCCGGGGCGCTCCGGCAATTTCCGCTCTCGGCGCCAAGCCGCTTCCTGGGCCAGCGCGCTGATCAATTCCGCGTTCGACAACACGGCGGGGCGCTCCGCGCCGGGGTAATCCTCGTCATTTTCCAAGAACAGCGCGCCTGCGTCGCCGAAGACGTCCTCGGCCAAGCATCGGCCGAGATAGGCATCCAGCCAGGGTCCGGCGGCTTGCCGGAATTGATCGACCGCCTCCGGAGCCAGATCGGGTAGAAGGCGGGAGACATCGCAGGCCAGCAGATAGAGATCCAAGAAGGGTGTGGTGGCCGGAGTGGTTCCTTTGTAAACTAGATGCGGCGATTCGGAGTTTGCCAACTGAAACAAGGGGGTGGCGAACGACAAGCCGCTTTGTTGGGCCGCTTGCAATACCAAAGGCAAGGCTTCCACCGCCATCCGCAACGCCACCGTAGTGTCCGCGCCAGCGCCCGGCGCGGCTGGCTTGGCCTCCCGCACGAAATCCACCGGCACCGAGGCCGGGGCGGAAAAGGGGAACTCGTCCGGACGGTAGTCGTCGAGATACAGCTTGGGTTTCAGCCGTAGCAAGCCGTCATCCTGGCGCTCCAGCAGCCGCAACTCGTTGGCGATGCGCCGCAATTCCTCGCGGGTCTTGAAGCTCGGCAGGTCTTCCAGGGCGTTGATGACATCGAATTCCTCGATGCGGCCCGGCTCGATCTCGTCAGCCAGTTCCAGCAAGCGCAGATAGGCTTTCAGGCGGAATTCCACCTCGCGCACGTGGCCGGGGCCACCGAACACCACGGCGGCGGCGAGCAGCCGATCTTGCAGGGATAAGCGTTTCTCGGCCATGGCTCAGGCTCCGAAACCGATCCGCAGGCGCGTGTAGGTGCCCGGCAGATAGGGGCCGGGAAAGCGGTCGTAATAGGAACCGTCCTCGCTGACCTCCGGCGTACCCATCGCCGACACCAGACCGGGCGAGCGCGCCAGCGGCTCAACCACTTCGAGGCGAAAAGCCTCGTCGGACAAGTTGGCGAAGCCCAAATCGCTTTTCAGCGTTCCTTCCGCCATAGGCCGGATCGCCGGCCAGCCGCCGCCATCGTGGACGATACCGCGCAAATACACGACGAATTCCCGGTAAAAGCGCTGTTGCGCCTCGGACATGCCCTGGGGGGCGTGTTCGTGTAGCCACGCCTTGGCTTCGCGCTCGCCGATCATCCCTACCTGATCCACCGGCTCCAGATGCCCCGCCATTTGCAACAGCGCCTTGAGCACGTCGCGGAAATTGGCCGAAGTCACCGTCCAATCCGGCACCAGGGCGGCTTGGAGTTCCGGGGCGATGAAGCGCTCCCGCTCGGCGCCGGTTGGGTCTTCGGTGCCCCGGACTCGGTCGATCCGGTTCTTCATCGCCAGATTGAAAAACGCCGGGTTGAGCGGTTCCATCGGCACGTAGGCCAGCGCCGCCTCGCCGCCCATCGCCTGGCGAAAGCCGTTGGATTTCAGAGTGAAATCGCCGAGCAGGATCAGGGTCGTCTCGCTCTTGGCGTGAACCTCCTTGACCAGCGTCAGAGTTTGCCGAAAGCGTTTGGGATTGGCCTTGATGTCCCATTCGTCGATGATGGCGAGCGGGCTGGTCCCGAGATCGCCGGGCCGGATGCGTCCGCAGAGCAGGGTGCGGTTGTTCTGCTGCCCCAGCACGTTCACCACCATGTTGACCAGAAAGGTCTTGCCGCTGCCCAGGATATCGGACACCAGGATGACGCGCGGATCCTTGGCTTGGACCCGCTCCACCACGAAGGCGCGCGAGTCGCTGCGGTTGGCGAACAGGGCCGGGAAATTGTAGGCGTCGGTATGGGCGAACAGGGTCTCGGCGTACTGGACGATCTCTCGCTTCTTCATGGTTTGACTTCGGGGGTGAGCTGGTAAGGAATCTTGCCGCGAGGGATGGCGGCCAAGACGTCGAGCATCTTGTCCTTCAGGTGGCGGCTCATGCGCGCCAACGGCTGATTGTCTTCCCACACCAGGGCGACGAATTCATCGGACAGGGCGTTCAGCAGGGAATAGGAATGTCCGCCCATGGCCGGGCGGAAATGATGATTGAGGATGGAAAACACCTCGCCGGTGTTGAACGAGCGAATCTCGAACTCGTTGAAATTCACCGCCCACACCGTTCGCGCCAGATTGGCTTGCTGCCGGGTCAGGAAATAGGTTTCGCGCAGGGCCGAAGGCGGGAAATCGTCGCCTTTTTCCTGCTCGTCGAACCATTTCACTTCGCGGAAGGTTTCCAGCACCGCGTCGTCGCCGATGTCGTGGGGGAAGTCGAAACAGAGCGCGGTGGATATCCCCAAATTGGTGTGGAGATGGCGGATCAGTTGCGCCAGTTGGCCTTCGTGGCGGGAAGCGGCTTCGAGCAGCAGCTTTTCGGCGGCTGGCTCGCCGCGCAGCAGGCCGTATTCGAGGTCGAACATTTCCCGTTCGTTCGCCATGTCGAAGCAGGCCAACAGCAATTGCTTGCGGGTGCCTTTCAGCGCCCGCACCCAGCCTTGCCGGGCGAACTGGCGGAAGATGTCCTCGCGGATCATCCGTTCCAGCGTCTCGTTGAGGTATTCGGCCCGCGCCAGCGCCCGGACGTCGATGGGCACGAACAGATCGAAGAGCCGATATTCGCTGGCCCGGAGCCGGCGGATCATCTCGTTCAGCAGGGTGGTGGCGCCCTGTCCCGGCGGCACCAGGACCATGCTGCGGAAACCGCCCAGCACCTGATCGATCAGCCGCCGCATTTCATCGCCGCCGTCGCGCAGGAACGGCTCCGACGGCGACTCGGCCACATCGCCGCCGAGCAAGGGAAAATGCGGTGGCAACCTGTGCAGCCGCAACCAGTAGGAATAGTTCTCTTCGCGATCAGTCGTCACGAGTTTCTCCTTGTCGAGCGTCTTCTTTATCCAGCTCTGCGTAGGCGTTTATGATGGCCTGGATCAAGTTGTTGGGAAAGCGGTCTTCTTCCTTGGCTTCGACGGGGTTGGTCTTGAGGCAGATCTGCATTTTCGACTGTTTGAAATCGAACCCCGCCACCATGGCCATCCGGTAATTCGCGGCCGAGGTCAGAAATATCGTCTGCCGGAAGCGCTCTTTATACCTTTCATAGATGTCGATTCCTTCAAATTCCGTGGGTCGTTTGATTCTCACGTAAGCGAGCGACGGCTTTTCGTTCAACACGAGATCCAACACAGCGATATCGACATCCCGGTCCAATCCGCCCAGAAACGCCATCGCGCCCCGGCTGTTGCCGAAATCGTGCAGTTCGTCGTCCTTTCGAATGCCCAACTCCTCGCGCGAGCGAACCAGGATTTCGCGGAAATCGTCCTCGTCTTCAAGAAGAAGAATCTTTCTGATCGTCGATTGGCTCATTGGATGTATCCTGCTTGATGGGCAGGCGCATGACGAAATGCGCGTCTTGCCCGAATTTGCCGTTTTCGAAGATTTCGCCCTGGTGGAGTTCGCAGAAGCGCTTGAGCATGTGCAGGCCCAAGCCCTTGCCGCCCTCCCGCCCAGTCATATAGGGATGAAAGATCAGCACCTTGTCGCCGTCGTCGATGCCGGGGCCATCGTCCTGGCAAACGATTTCCAGCATCCGCTCGCCATCGGGCATCAGACGCAAGGATACGGAAATTTCGATCCTGGCGGGTTTGTCGCGCCGCGATTTGTCCGTTTTCCGATCGATCCAGTAGCGGGCGTTGGCGATCAGTTCTTCCACACAATCCACCAATCCCGCCCGATCAACTTCCATGCGGCCGCGCGTTCTTGGTCTCACCGTGAAGGGGATTTGCTGGGTTTCGGCTACGGACCGTAATTCGGAAACCACATCTTGGATATCCTGTTCGCGGCGGTCGAGCGCCTGAACCTTGCGGCCTTCCAGTACGTTCAACCGGTCCTGCACTTCGTTCACGATCTTGTGCAGCCGCTCGAACACGTCCTCGTCCCAGTCGGCGCGGGCGCGGCGGCGGTGAAAGTCGACCAGCAGCTTGAGCGAACCGAGCTTGGTGCTGAGTTTGTGCTGGACCGTATCGATCATTTTTTGCCAGGCCTCCGCTTGCTCCAATCGCTTTTGCCGGCCAGCGACGACTTGGTATTCGTGTTGGTAGCGGTCCAGTTCGTTTTTGAGTTTCCCTTTCTCCGAGCTAACCTGCCGAAGCTGCGCACGCAACTCCTCAAGTTTGGCCGCCGTCTCGCCAAAAAATTTTTGGTGGATGGCCGGAAACCGGTTGGCGAAGGACTCCAGAGCCTGCGGGCCATGGAATTTGAACTTGCCGCCCAGGGGCTTCCTGATCGGCTCCATTGACTCCGGAAGCATCTCGTCCTGTAAGGACAACACGACCAGTCCCAAGAATTCGTCGTTGCCGATGGTCAGAGTGCTTCCCGCGTAGTTGCGCATTTGCGCTCGTAGTTGTTGATCCGAGGCTTGCATCGCGGCGAGGATGGCTTGCTCGGCAGTCGAGTTCCAATCAAACACGGCGACGATCTGGCCGACCTGTTCGCCGCTGGCCAGCGTCAAGGGTAGACGCGAGAGGGCGGCAAAAAGTTGCCCGCCAGCTTGCAGGGTCTGTCCGCCCCAGGCTTGCACCAGCGCCTTCCACAGTTCGAGTGAATTCAAGTCGGGCATGGGGTATTCTTTTTGTATGTTGTTGAATCCATAGTCATCCTGTCCTGTTTGCTACATATTTATTGACTGGCAGGAAGGTTAAAACAGGACGAGTGCGAGTTTTCAATATAGCATCAAGTTGACGCTTGTTATATGATACATATCGTATCATCCTGATGCATGGGTTGCAATATTATGGGGCGCTGGCCCGACGTCATATCAAGTTGAAAAATCAAGCCGAGGAGGATTAACGTGATAACTATGCCATCGGTTGTATCGGTTGAAGAATATAATAAGGTTATTGGCGAAGATAAGAACCAGGATCATCATTTTGCCAAAATCGTGGATATATTAGAAAGCATTCGGGATGATGTAAAAACAGCAACTGATAAAATAATGCCGGTCAATAAACAACCATACTGCACGGCTATAGAAGTATCAGATAAAATCAGTTGTAATGATTTGGATCGCTTTATTAACAAAGTTAATAAAGAAGGAAGCTCTATTAAAAAATTTTATGTATCAATTCAAAAAAATAAGTGTGGGTTCTGTGAAGCAGAAATTGATGAAAGAAAATCATTATTTTATCATATATTCAATTTGGCTCGATTAGGCTTTAACGGAAATATTTATTTGGAAACAAACGTAATATTCAGGCTAGCAATTCCGATTGTTGATATCGCTGGCTTATGTTTAGTGTGTTTTAATTGCTTTCGAAATAGTCGGATTTTATATGTCTTATCAAATGGTCTTGGTATAGATACCCTACAAGACCCTCTAAACCCGCTTGATCAAGACAAATCGCCATTTTTAATCTTACCCAATGGCTATATTACTGAGAAATCTATTAGCGATGGCAACAATATGGATGTTATGAAACGAGGGTGGTCGGCAATCCACGAAATGAATCTAAACCGACCTCATTTGGTTAAGCAGCGTAGAAAAGCCTACCAGAAAACCGTGAAACTGATTAAGTCTTTAATAGAATCAGAACAAACCGGTAGACCCAATTCACAAATACATGAGATTTTTTCAACCGAGCTTCCTTATACGCTGGCTCGGTACTCTGCTTTAGAAAATTTCTTCGGTAAAACCGAGGCGGAGGTGCAAAATAAAGACGGAAGCTTTCAAATCGGTGATTTTATCCGCGCTTACGAATATCTTGAAGAGGTTAAGCGCTACCTCAAATTGGCGGAAAATCTCTGGCGCCCTGAATTGCTTACTTGGTGGGATAAAGAAGAACCAGAGCCACAGGATATCCAGGTCGCGTTCGAGACCCTACGGCAGGATTTTCTCTGGTGGTTAGATAAGGCGCCATTGCAGCCCCAAGATTATCAACCGCCTCACTACCCACCACTTCCCATGCGCCCGCCGCGCTTCATCCGGAAATTTTCGATTGCAAACTATCGCGGCTTGACCATCGAATCGATAAACCTTGAGCCCCCTCTAATAGACAACGAATCGGACGCTACCCAAGTTGCGATTCCCGTTCCCGACGCGGCTTTCCTGGCTGACAACGCGGCGGGTAAGACCCGGTTATTGCAGGCTTTAATCTGGGCTTTGGCGGGGTGTGAGGATGTAAAAGAAATCCACCTACGAGTGCCCGAACGTTACCGCCCCAAGGGAACCATCATCACCATCGAGTTTTTCGACCGTCCCGAGACTGAGCGGTTGGTAGTCAAATTTCCCAATGATTTTTCGAAAACAGGCAGTTATACGCGACGACTTGGCGGGGAGAATTATCTGTCTCGCATTCCGGTACTCGCATTTGGTTCCAATCGCGCGCCGACCACCGAACCCGAGTCCAGTGAGAATTCTTCGCCATCGAAAGAGTATTTTATCGAATGCGCCATGACCTTGTTTAGAAGAGATAGCCATGTGCCGCATCCGCTGCACCATCTACCCTTCGAGAAATTTGAGTGGTTTGATCCTGATAAGAAAAGTTTGCAGGACGACCTTAAAGTCCAGGCAATCCGTTGGCTGTTGGATGGACTCTGCCCGCCCAAGGCCAAGGAATCGAATACGGCGAGGGTGCATTTTAAGCCATTGAAAAATGAGCAGAATAAGATAGAAGCCGAATTGAAGCTGGACGAGGGATATCCCGGCGGCGAGACTATCCCCTTCGAGAACTGGAGCGAAGGCTTTCAAACCATCTACACTCTGGCGCTGGCGGTGATCTTCGACATGATGGCGGAAGATTCCGGAGCGCCGCTCAACACCGGCCTGCAAACCACCATGTCGGGCATCGTGCTGATCGATGAGTTCGACGCCCATTTGCACCCCCGCTGGCGCGCCAGCATTCTCAAGCAAATGAAAGCGGTATTTCCGAACGTGCAATTCATCTTTACCACCCATGATCCGGTGATACTACGGGGGATGCCGACGTCTAATGTATTCCGCCTGCCGGCTCCGAAAGACGGTAAAGTCACGCCGATTAACCTGAAGGAAGCCACGTACCTGACCGGTTTCGAGATTGACGACCTACTGATCTCGGAACTCTTCAACATGGACATCCTGCGCGACGAGGAAGAAGCCGAATACTATGAACGGTACTTGCGCCTCTTGCTGAAAAAGGCCCATGCGGATCGGGCAAGGGGAAATCCTGAAAAGGCAAAAGAATATCCCGAACTGAATCAAGAGGAACAAAAAGAACTTCAATCTCTCCGGCGCCGCTGTGGCGGCGGGTATGCGGGCTTTGGACATCCACGGGACCAACTGATCCTGCCGGTGATCGATACTATCTATGCCGAATATCGAGAAAAAAATTCGTCTTCATCTTCAAAGAGTTCGGAAGACGAGCATATTCAGACCGTCAAGAAATTGCTGGTCGAAATTTGGAATCGTTGAATCATGGCCAAGCATCCGTTTCGCCATCCAACAAGAATTTCTGAAACGCATATAAAATTGCTTCGCGAACTTGAAAAAGTTGAAACTGAACAAATTGAAAAGAAAAAGGATTCTCTTTATAGAAGATTTCGTGAAACCGAGGCAGAACGCTATAAAAGCGCCTCGGATTATCATTGCTGCTACTGTGGAGAAAAGCGTGATCGGCTCGATCTCGATCATTTTTGTCCGAAAGGCGGTGCCAAAAGCCAACATCCAGACCAAGACTTATTAGAATATTACCGATATATAGCGGGCAAGCTTATCTGGAGTAAGCCTATCTTTAGAAAAGAAAATTACTTTGCTGATTGTTGCGACAGGGAAAGTTACGCCAAACTCTGTATCGAACCAACCAATATTGTTCCCGCCTGCCCCGATTGCAATACGGGCGGAAAAGGCCGGGACTTTTCCGATACGCCGTTCAACTTTGGCAAGGGCGATCTCTTCCCCGTCATGAAATCCGCGCCCAAGGAACCATTGCTATTGCATCCTGGCAAAGTCAACTGGAAAGACTTACTGGATCATTTCGATTTCATCGATTTGGCAGATCCAGCGCGCAACAGCAAAAAGCCGGCTTGGGGCGGGACAGCCCGCTCGACGATAGTCATACCGCGCTTCGACGCATCCTTACCGGAACTGGAGTGGATTAAGGCCGCCACGGCAATCGAGATTTTTGGCCTGAATCGCAAGGCGCTGTCTGAGCAACGATTCAGAATGCGGCAACTGTTTCGTGGAATCCTGCGCGGTGCCGCGAACTCGGAAGAAGTCGCTAAGGACGATCCGCAAAGTCCAACCGAATTTGTCAAGCAACATATACCGCTCCACGCCGCCGCTTTCGCGATTCGCGCTTTCATCTGCGAAAACCCCCACAAGCTGGCGCTACTCGACGTGCTGCGAGAATGGTTGGGAAACGAATTTTCGCGCATCGAGAATCTGGATCGGTTTCTGTCGCCCACTCTATAGTGGCAGAGTGTTGATGAAGACGACGATGGCGATGACCATGGCAGCCGCTGATCGGAGGTGACGGGGTGGTCAGCGCCCGCGAACCCTTTCCGCGTCGCCGCTATTCCGCCACCGCCGCTTCGTATCGCCGCATTGCTTCGTGGTAATACACCCACACGCACAGCTCGCAACCTCGCTCGCAACACTCGCCTTCGACCGGCGGTTTCGGCGGCGGTAAAAGCGGCGCGGGCGAGAGCGGCGGTGTTTCCGCAAGCGCCGCCCGCAAATCGTTGTCGGACATTCGGACATCCCCCTCAAAAGCGGTCGATCAGCCCGGCGGCCCACTTGCGCGCTTCTTCCACCAGCAGCGCGCTCGACGCAATCGCCGCCGACAAGATCCAGTCGTTCGGCGTCAGGCTCACGGTATCGAAGATGGCCTGGGCCGGCCCCCAGTGGACGACGACGATTTGCAGCAACACCACGGCGGCCAGCGCCAGCCACAGCTTGCCGTTGCTGAAGAACTGGCGGTTGAAAGCGCTGCCGTGTTCGGCGCGGGCGTTGAAGATATTGAAGAACTGGAACAGCACGAAGGTGGTGAAGGCCAGGGTCACGGCGTAGTCGTGGCCGCCGTGCGCATGACCCCAAACGTAGGCGCCGAGCGTGCCCGCCGCCATGATCGAGCCGAAGATTCCCAGCCGCAGCAGGCGCGTCCCGGTCAGGATGGCGGCTTCGGGCGGGCGCGGCGACGTCCGCATGATGCCCTCGCGCGTCGGTTCGACGCCCAGGGTCATGGCCGGCGGGCCATCCATGATGATGTTGACCCAGAGAATCTGGATGGCGGTGAAGGGCGTCGGCAGCCCGAACAGCGGTGCGCCCAGCACGGTCAGGATGGCGCCGATGTTGGTGGAAAGCTGAAAGCGGACGAACTTGACGATGTTGTCGTAGATGGTGCGGCCTTCCTTCACCGCGCCGACGATGCTGGCGAAGTTGTCGTCGGTGAGCACCAGGGTGGCCGCTTCCTTGGTGACCTCGGTACCGGTGATCCCCATGGCCACGCCGATGTCGGCGGTCTTCAAAGCCGGCGCGTCGTTGACGCCATCGCCGGTCATCGCCACCACATGGCCGCGCGCTTTCAGCGCCTCGACGATGCGCATCTTGTGCTCGGGCGCCACCCGGGCGAACACGGCGGTGCGTTCGACCAGAGCGGCCACCGTCGCGGCGTCCAGACCCTCCAGTTCGCGGCCTTCGTGGACTTCGCCGCTTAGACCGAGATCGCGGGCGATGGCCGCCGCCGTGGCGCGATGATCGCCGGTGATCATCTTTACCACCACGCCGGCCGCCTGGCAGACGCGGATGGCTTCGCGCGCCTCGGGGCGGGGCGGGTCGATGATGCCGATCAAGCCGATCAGGGTGAGATCGTCCGCCCAGGCCATCAGGTCACCGGCCGGATCGAAGTCGCCGGCCGGAATGGTCCGCCCAGCCACCGCCAGCACGCGCATCGCCTGTTCCGCCAGGGCCGCGTTTTCCATGGCGAACAACTCGCGGCCGGCACCGCCCAGCGGCGCTTCTCCGTCCCCGCCCAGCCAGCGACCGGCGCGGGCGAGCAGCACGTCGGGCGCGCCTTTCACCCACATCCGCACCACGGTCCCGTCGTGATGGAAGGTAGCCATGAATTTATGGGCCGAATCGAAGGGAATCTCGGCGATGCGCGGGCTGTGCCGGCCAAACTCTTCCGCCGACACGCCTCCCTTGGCGGCGAGCGCCAGCAGCGCGCCCTCGGTGGGATCGCCGATGAGTTGGCCGTCGTGGATGCGGGCATCGGCGCACAAGGCGGCGGGCGTCATCAGCGGCAGGAAGTCCGGGGCGTCCTGCCCGTCTTCGGTGGTGATGGTTCCAGCGCCATCATAGCCCTCGCCGCTGACGGCGAAGCGCCGGCCCCGGTAGTACAGGCGACGCGCGGTCATCTGATTCAGGGTCAGCGTGCCGGTCTTGTCCGAGCAGATCACCGTGGTGCAGCCCAGGGTTTCCACCGCCGCCAGCTTCTTGACGATGGCGTGGCGCTTGGCCATGCGGTGCATCCCCAGGGCCAGGGTGACGGTGACCACCGCCGGCAGGCCCTCCGGGATCGCCGCCACCGCCAGCGCGATGGCGGTCATGGCGGTGGTCACCAGATCGTCGCCGCGCAGCACGCCGATGACGAAGATCAGCCCCACCACCGCGCCGGCGATGGCGGCCAGCCGTCTGCCCAGCCGGTCGAGCTGGACTTGCAACGGGGTGGCCGATTCAGCCGTCTCGGCCAAGAGACCGGCGAGACGGCCCATTTCGGTGGCCATCCCCGTGGCGGTGACCAGCGCCTCGATGCGACCCCGGGTGACCACCGTGTTCATGAACACCATGCTGCCGCGTTCGGCGAGTACCGCATCCGTCGCTACCGCCAGTGGTGTTTTGGCCACGGCGTGGGATTCGCCGGTCAGGGCCGCCTCCGCCACTTCAGCCGCATGGGCGACGAGCACCCGGGCATCGGCCGGAATGCGGTCGCCGGCTTCCAGCAACAGCATGTCGCCGGGCACGAGATGCGCGGCCTCCACCAGCGCGGCTTGACCGTCGCGGCGCACCCGGGCGATGGGCGCCAGCATGTTCTTCAACGCCGCCAGCGCGGCCTCGGCCCGATGTTCCTGGAAAAAGCCGAGCAGGGCGTTGATGAAGACGACGATGGCGATGACCACGGCGTCCTTGAGATCGCCCACCGCGCCCGCCAGCACGGCCGCGCCGAGCAGGACGATGACGAGAAAGCTCCTGAACTGGTCGAGAAATTTGAGCCAGACCGGGCGCGGTACCGGTTCGGCGAGACGGTTGGGGCCGTGGCGCTGGAGGCGGGCTTGCGCCTCGGCGACCGTCAGTCCCGTCGCCGGATCGACCGCCAGCCGGCTGGCGACGGATTCAGGGGTTTCGGCGTGCCAGGGCAGGGCCGTGGAGGAGGCATTGGGTTCTGGCATTGGCGAAGGCATGGCGATTATCTCTTTCTGCCCCAGACGGAAAGGTCGGACAAGATCAGGTTCAGGAGTGGGGGTGTCTGGACATATCAGGTATCCGCTGGCGCCCCCAACCCGAACCATCAGTTACAGCAAGCGGTTCACTCCCCGATGATCTTGCGCACCACGTCGGTCATGGAGATAACCCCGGTGGGTTGCCCGTTTTCGGTGACCACCAGCCGGTGCATGCGGCGGCCGGTCATCAAACTGACCGCCTCGCTCAGCAGGATGCCGGCGTCGCAGGTGGCGCAACCGGGGGTCATGATGTCTTTCGCCAGTATCGCCCGCGCCTCGTCCGAGGTCCGGCCCTGCCGCGCCAGCACCATGTCGGTTTGCGACACCACACCGACCGCCTTGCCGCCGTCCATGACCACCACGGCGTGGATCTCGTGATCCACCATGATCTTCGCCACTTGGCCGACCGTGTCGCCCGGCGCGCAGGCGATGATGCCGCGATGCATTAGGTCTTTGACCAAGGTGCCGTCGTCAGCGATGGTGATCGCTTCGGCCTCGGCGATGCCGGGCAGCGGCGCGGACAGCGGGTACGGGTGCGGGGTGGTGTGGACATCGCCCTTGGGCAGGGTCGGATGAACGATGGCTACCGGCGCCTTGCCGCTGGCGCCTTGGCCAAATTCGGTCGCGCCCACCAGCACCGCCATGTTGCCGTGGGGGTGCTTGTTTTCATACATCAACTGATGCACGCGGGGAATGTCGGTGTAAGGGAAGGCGCGCGACAGGCAGGGATCGAGCAGGCCGCGCACCGCCAGTTCGTTCATCTGGTTGGATTGCTCGGTATTGGCGAAGTGGGAGCCTTGCAAGCGCTTCTGCCGCATCCACAGGTAGCGCAGGTCGACCGTGGCGTTGTAGCCGGTGGTCCCGGCGCAAACCACGACCATGCCGCCGGTCTCGCAGACGAAGATCGAGGTGGGGATGGTGGTTTCGCCGGGGTGCTCGAACACTAGGTTGGGAGCACGCTTCTCGCCCAGAACGTCCCAGATCTTGGCGCCGAACGCGCGTACCCCTTTCAGCCACTGGGCGTAGCCGGCGTTGTCCTTCCAGTGCGGCAACATGCCCCAGTGGTCGAACTCGTTGCGGTTGATGCAGCCCTTGGCGCCGAGCTTCATGCAGTAGTCGAACTTGTCCTCGCCGGAGACGATGGCAATGGGAATAGCGCCGGCCGCCTTGGCGATTTGAATGGCCATGGAGCCGAGTCCGCCCGCGCCGCCCCAAATCAAGACCACGTCGTCTTTCTTGACGGCGTTGACGCCCCAGCCGTGCAACATGCGCCAAGCGGTGGCGGCGACCAGGGTGTAGGCGGAAGCCTCTTCCCAGGTCATGTGCCTGGGCTTGGGCATGCACTGCTGGGCCTGCACCTTGGTGAACTGGGCGAAGCTGCCCCAGTTGGTCTCGTAGCCCCAGATGCGATAGGTGGGGGAATACATCGGATCGCCGCCGCTCTTGACCCATTCGCAGTCGCGGCTGTACTGGCCGCAATGCATCACCACCTCGTCGCCGACCTTCAGGTTGGTGACATCCTTGCCGACCTTGTAGACGATGCCGGAGGCGTCGCTGCCACCGATGTGGAATTCCTCGGGCTCGCCGGCCTTGTTGCGGGCGCCGATGACGTTGACCGGAATGCCCAGCCCGGCCCAGACGTTGTTGTAGTTGATGCCCGCCGCCATGACGTACACCAGCACTTCATCATCGGCGATGGGCGGCATGTTCACCACTTCCTGCTGGAACGCTTCCGTCGGCGTACCGAAGCGTTCCGGGCGGATCAGCCAGGCGTGCATCTTGGGGGGCACTACGCCCAGTGGCGGCTGTTCGGCGAGGTTGTACAATTCTTTGGCCATTCTCTCGTTCTCTCGTTTGTGTGTGGATTTTCAGGTTGAATTCACCGTCAAATCACGCCAGTCGCGCGGTACGGTCGGTGAGATCGGCGACGTTGGATGCAAATGGACCTCACTGCGGCGCGTAGCGGGAGCGCACGCCCGCTATCGCCAGGCCGATGACGTCATCCAGTTCCGCGCCGTCCTTGATGGACGTCTGAAGGTCTTGCAGGCGACCATCCGCCAGCCCGTAAATCCAGCCGTGCAGCATCAAGGGTTGTCTCCGCTTCCAGGCGTCGCCCACCAGGGTGGTGCGGGCGACGTTGCGCGCCTGTTCGATGACGTTCAGCTCGCACAGGGCCCGCCAGCGCGCCTCGTTGTCCGGCAGGGCACCCAGCAACTCCGCGTGCCGGTCGCGCACGTCCTGGATGTGGCGCAACCAGTTGTCGATCAGGCCCAACGACGGTCCCTCCAAGGCCGCCTTGACGCCGCCGCAGCCGTAGTGGCCGCACACGATGATGTGCTGGACCTTGAGCACCTCGATGGCGTATTGCATCACCGACAGGCAGTTGAGATCGGTGTGCACCACCACGTTGGCCACGTTGCGATGGACGAACACCTCGCCCGGTTTCAAACCGGTGATCTGGTTGGCGGGCACGCGGCTGTCCGAGCAGCCGATCCACAGGTAGGCGGGAGTTTGGATCGCCGCCAGTCCGGCAAAAAACCGGGGATCGGCGGCTTTTATCTCCTCGGCCCAGCGGGCGTTGGCGGCAAACAGTTCCGGCAAGTATTTCATCCAGCTTGCTCCAGTGAGTTGATTTCGGGGACAGAGTTACTGACTCAGCCCGGAGTCGCCAGGGGTAATGGGCCGTGGCGATGATCGTGCTGCCGCTCCAGGAGCAGGGCCACCGAGCGGCTGGCCCGGTCGGCGGCCCGGTCAATGGCGACCGACCAATCGGTTTCGGTATCCTCGATCACCACGTCTTGCGCTCGGGGAAAATCGATCTGGATCCGGCAGCGCAGATTCTTGCCTCGGCGCGGACCGTTCTCGCTGGACAGGCGGACCGAGACCTGGCGCAGGTGGTCGTCGGCCCAACCGAGCGCGTAACGCAGACGGCGTTCGGCTTGGTTGCGCAAGCCGTCGGTCAATTCAAAACCCCGCGCCTGAATATTGATTTTCATGAGGTTACTCCTGATCGGGTGAGAAACAACATGAAGTTTAGGGGTGAAATACATATCCAACAATCCGAATAATATTGAAGTATTATTCGATTTATTCGATATATAGGAGCCCTATGCCCAACCTCAACTTCAAACACCTGCGCTATTTCTGGATGGTCGCCAAGTCCGGCAGCATCGCCGGCGCCAGCAAGCACCTGCACCTGACGCCGCAATCCATCAGCGGCCAATTGGGCGAACTGGAAGCCAGTCTCGGCGTGGAGCTGTTTCGCCGCGTCGGGCGCGGGTTGGAGCTGACCGAGACGGGGCGGCGCATCTTCAGCTACGCGGACGAGATCTTCGCGCTCGGTGACGAATTGCTGGAGGTTGCCCTCGACCAGACGGCGCGGAAGAGCCTGCCGTTTCGGGTCGGCATCGCCGATTCGGTGCCGAAGTCGGTGGCCTATCGCGTGGTCGAGCCGGCGCTGCGCCTCGCCGAACCGGTACGGCTGGTCTGCCGCGAGGGCCGGCTGGCGCCGCTGCTGGCCGAAATGGCGGTCCACCATCTCGATCTGGTGATCGCCGACCGGCCCATGCCCACCCACCTCAATGTCCGGGGTTACAGCCACTTTCTCGGCGAGAGCGATTTGACGGTTTTCGCCGCGCCGGATCTGGCGCAATCCCTGACCGGAGCCTTTCCCGCGCTGCTGGACCGGGCGCCGTTTCTGCTGCCGGGGGAAGATGTCGCCCTGCGGCCCGACCTGATGCGCTGGTTTGAAGCACAGCGCCTGTACCCCCGCATCGTGGGAGAATTTGAAGACAGCGCTTTGCTCAAGGCCTTCGGTCAGGCCGGCGCCGGCTTGTTCGTGGCGCCCACCGCGATTGCCGATTACGTGAGCCGGCAATACACTGTCCAGGCGGTCGGACGCATCGACTCGGTAACCGAGCAGCTCTACGCCATCACGACCGAGCGCCGGCTGCTGCATCCCGCCATCGTCGCGGTCGTCCAGGCCACGCAGCGCGAGTTTTTCGGGAGGCCGGAGCGAGCCAAAGCCGATCATCGTGCTGGACAGCGCATGGCGGGTTCGCCAGGAGGCTGGAGTTGAGGGCACCACATGGGTGAATCGCCGAATAATCCATTGCCGGACCTGACCGGTCTGTTCGCCCCCGAACTGGGCGCGTTGACGCTGGCCAGTCTCGATCATCTGCACGAAGCCATCAGTATCGTTGACAAGGATCTGCGCTTGCGGGTCTGGAACCGGCGTTTCATCGAACTGCTGGATTTTCCACCGGAATTGATCCGGCCCGGCTTGCCGTTCGCGGAACTGATGCGCTACAACGCCCAACGCGGCGAATACGGCCCCGGCGATCCAGAGACGCAGGTCGAGGAACGAGTCAGGCTGGCCGAGCGCTTTGAAAGCCATTGTTTTGAACGGACCCGCCCGAATGGCACGGTGCTGGAAATTCGCGGCGAACCGATTGCCGGTGGCGGTTTCATCACTGTCTACGAGGATATCACCACCCGCAAACGCGCCGAGGCGGAACTGCGGGAAAGCCACGAGCAGTTGGAAGCGCGGGTGCGCGAGCGCACCGCCGAACTGCTGGCGCTCAACGCCCAACTGGCTCGGGAAATCGAGCAGCGCAAGCGCGTCGCCGTCGCCCTGCGCGAGAGCGAGAACCGTATCCGGCTGATCACCGACACCGTTCCAGTTTTGATCGGCTACCTCAATGCCGACCGGCGCTATCAGTTCGTCAATCAGAAATACGCTGAATGGTTTGGCGTACCGGCCGAAACCTTTCTCGGCCGCACCTTCGGCGAGATGCTGGAGCCCGCGCTGGCGCGGCGGCTGCGAAGCCATGTGGACGCGGCGCTGAGCGGCCAAAGCACCCATGTCGAGTACGAGTTGATCACGCCGGTCGAGCAGATGTACGTGCGCGCCTATTTCATCCCGCACGTACCGCGCCACCTGGACATGGAGGAGGAGCAGGTGGTGGGCTGCTTCGTGCTTAGCGAGGATCTGACCGAATACCGGCAGGCGCAGATGGCGCTGAATCAGGCTCAGAAGCTCAAGGCGGTCGGCCAGCTCACCGGCGGCGTCGCCCATGATTTCAACAACCTGCTGACCATCATCCTGGGCAACCTGGCCATGCTGGAAGATGGTCTGCGGGAAAATCCGGAATTGCACCGGTCCGCGCATACGGCGATGAACGCCGCCCGGCGCGGCGCCGATCTGACGCGCCGGCTGCTGGCCTTCTCCCGTCAGCAGGCCCTGCAACCGCGCCTGCTGGCGCCCGGCCAGCAGTTGCTGGAAATCGCCGAGCTGCTGAACCGCGCCCTGGGGGCTAACATCGAACTGGAGGCCGTGGCCGACAGTACGGTCTGGAACATCCGCGTGGACCCAAGCCAACTGACCAACGCCGCGCTCAATCTGGCGATCAATGCCCGCGACGCCATGCCCGGCGGCGGTCGGTTGCGGATCGAGATGCGCAACGTGACGTTCGACGCCGCCTATGCCGCCCGTTACCCCGATGTCGCGCCGGGCGATTACGTGTGCCTGGCGGTGAGCGATACCGGCTGCGGGATGGCGCCGGAGGTGATCGACCGAGCTTTCGAGCCGTTTTTTACCACCAAGGGACTCGGCACCGGCACCGGCTTGGGGTTGAGCATGGTCTACGGTTTCGTCAAGCAATCCGGTGGCCACATCCGCGTCCGCAGTCAGCTTGGGGTTGGGACCGTGGTGGAGCTGTATCTGCCACGTCATATGCCCAAGGGCAAGGAGACCGTTTCCGTTGCCGAACCGGCACCGGACGAAACCCGCCTGCGCGGGCGGGAGACGGTGCTGCTGGTGGAGGATGATCCCGACATCCGCGACTTCGTGACCCGGACCTTGACCGGCTTCGGCTACGGGGTGCGCGAGGCCGCCAACGGCCAGGAAGCGCTGGCGTTGTTGGCCACGACCGGGCCGCTGGATCTGCTGCTGAGCGACATGACTCTGCCGGGCGGCATCGGCGGTCATAACCTGGTGATGGAAGCCCGTCGCCAGCGGCCGGGGCTCAGGGTGCTGCTGATGTCCGGCTTTACCGACATGGCCGGCCAGTTGCCCGCGGATTGCGCCCTGCTGGAAAAGCCGTTCCAGAAGCTGGACTTGGCGCGGGCGGTGCGGCTGACGCTGGATCGACCCACTATCCCGTCCGGGGACGGACCGGCGGAGTAGGGCGCGTGGATGAAGCGTTGGAGCCGGCCAGCGACCGCGACCAGTACTGGATGGGCCGGGCGCTGGCTTTGGCGCGGCGCGCGGCCGATGCCGGCGAGGTGCCGGTCGGGGCGGTGGTGGTGTGGGATGATGAGGTGATCGGCGAGGGCTGGAACCAGCCGATTGGCGCCTGCGATCCGACCGCGCACGCCGAGGTGCTGGCCTTGCGGGCGGCGGCGGCGCGGGTGGGCAACTACCGGCTGGTGGATAGCACGCTGTACGTGACGCTGGAGCCCTGTCCGATGTGCGCCGGCGCCATCGTTCACGCCCGGGTGGCGCGGGTGGTGTTCGGCGCCGCCGATCCCCGCGCGGGCGCGGCCGGCACCGTGTTCGATCTGCTGCGATCCGCGGTGCTCAATCACCGCGCCGAGGTAGTGGGCGGAGTCTCGGCCGAAGAGTGCGCCGCGCTGTTGCGGAGCTTTTTCCGCGCCCGTCGATCCAGGCCCGCCGGCGTGGACGCTATACTCAGCGCTGGTTGAAGCCGCTGTTGTCGTTGGGGTTCGACGGTTGCCGCCACCAGGGTTGCTGTTCCTGTTGGCGGCGCGGTTGTTCCTGCTGAACCTGTTCGAGTTGCTGGCGCTGCATTTCCTCCAGCGCCGCCTGTCGTTGCGCTTCCTGTTCGCGCTGCTTGGCTTTTTGGGCTTGCCGGTGCAGATTCAACAGGGCGTCGCTCTTGGGCGCCGCGCGCAATCCCCGGCTGATATAGGCCAGACTTTCATCCACCCGTCCCTGTTGCAGACTTTGTTGCGCCACATCCAGATAGTAGGTTGCGATTTGCTGGATGCCGTTGATCGCGGCGGGATGGTTGGGTTGCAGTTCCAGCACGCGTCGATACGTACTCAGGGCGTTGCCGCTGGCGGGCGCGGTGAACCGGCGATTGTCCATCTGTTGCTGGGCGTTGGCGAGCAACTGCTCGATTTCCGCCTGCGGCGTTGGCGGTGGGACCGCCTCGGCGGTGGCTTCGGTCGGCGGCGGCACCGGTTCGGCCTGGCCGTCCGGCACGGCGGCGGGTTGCGATTCGAGGGGGAGCGGGGCGCCGGCAGGGTCGGTGGGCATGGTGGGTGATGATGTCGTGGCCACGACGACGTTGGCCGGGACCGGCGGTTGGCCAGGAATGGCGGCGGTATTGACCGGTGGCGGGCTGAGAGTGGCCTGGATGGTGGGCGTGGCGGGCGCCGCCATGGTCGCGAGATGTCGAGGAGCGCGGCTGTCGTCCATGGCTCGGAGAAGCTGTGACGGATCCCGCAGAAATGGGATTTGCCAGAGAAAGTAGAGACCGATCAGACAAATGATCGTTACGGCCCCCAGATAGAGCACGAAATGCTTCAGCCACCCAAGCAAGTCGAAGCTGGCCGGCGCGTCATTCGCTTCGGGTTCGTGGGTGGCGTGGTGATCTGGCGGCCGTGGGACGGGGGCGCCGCTTGCGTGTTTTATCGCGGCGGTCGCGAAGTGTGCGTTCGTCACGACGCCCAGATAGCGCGCTAACTGTTTCAGCCGCCCGCGCAGGCTAAAACCGTTGGCTCGGTGGTCTGGCGGCAGGACGGAAATGTGGGTTACCTGTTTCATCGCGGCGGTCTCGGGGTGCGCGTTGTTCCGGCCGGGGCGATGCGGATGCGGGGAGCCATGGGCGCACTGTCCTGGACGGAATCTTGGACCGGATACAGACTTTTAGTCCTTGCTGCGAATCCACCGGGTTGCGGCCAGGGATGGTTTGATTGTTCGCACACCCAAATCTGCTTACACAGCCCAGCAGGATTTGCTTCGCTACGATTTCGCTACGCCGTAACTGCCACGATGTCACGCGAAATTCGACGGTTTTACTTTATCACCACTGGCGCCCCCACCACTAGCGGCTACACGCCCGGCTTTCCCCGCCGGGGGAGCATACTACGATTGTGCCCCAGCCATGAATCCACATTCACAGATGGATCAGTACGGGGCGGTCGACCACACAGCCGTTCTCGATGGACGGCGGCGCCATCGGCAGCATGGCCGGTTTTTCCGCTGAGCGAGCGTCGTTTTCGTACCGGTAGATCAGGGTCCGCGCCTGGTTTTCCCGTTCCGCCTGGATCTGGCGCAAGGCATCGGCCAGCATAACCACAAACAGGTCATCGGCATGGGTTTGCCAGTCGTTCGCGGCCGCGCCCGCGATGATTTGATGTTCGCCGGCGGCGTGGGTCGAAAGCGCGGGGTAATATAGCAGGCCCATCAGCAGGGCGCCGGCGGCCGCGAGCAGAAAGGTGGGTAGCAGGTAGATGTTGAAGTTCCGGAAACCACGGATCATGTTGCGCATGACTCACCTCGGATGATGCCGGTTGATGGGTTATAATCTTATACATTTCTTATAAATATGCTGCGGTAAATTATACAAGACATTACAACAGCGTCAAGCTGGACGCCTAAAATTATTGTACAAGACTTTTAACCAAGTTTGACAGTAGGATTTTATGGCGCCATTCGGCAAGGGGTTCGGCTCCTGGCTGTAGGAGCGGCTATTGACCGCGTCGGGCGCGAACAAGGCGCGCTCCCACAGAACAGGCCCGCCAGTCGTGGGAGGCTTTTAAGCCTCTTGCTGCTTCTTGTAGGCGGTTTGCAGCTTTTGCTGGATGTCGCTTGGCACCGGGTCGTAATGGCTCAGTTCGACGCTGTACGAACCGAGACCGGCGGTCATGGATTTCAACTGCGACTCATAGCCTTCCAACTCCGCCAGCGGCACCTGGGCGTTGATGATGCTCACGCCGCGCGGCCCGGCGTCGGTGCCGGCGATGCGCCCGCGCCGGCTGGACAGGTCGCCGGTGATGGAGCCGACGCAGTCGCCCGGCGCCCGCACTTCCAGGTTGACAATCGGTTCCAGCACAATCGGCTTGGCCTTGGCGACTGCGTCCAGAAAGGCTTCGCGGCCGGCGGTAGTGAAGGCGATTTCCTTGGAATCCACCGGATGATACTTGCCGTCATAGGCAATGGCGCGCACATCCTGCATTGGGTAGCCGGCAATCGCGCCTTCCTGTAGTGCCTCACGGACGCCCTTTTCCACCGCCGGCAGGAACGAAGTCGGAATGGTGCCGCCCACCACCGCGCTGACGAACTCAAAGCCGGCGTCGCGTGGCAGCGGTTCGATCCGCATGAACACCTCGCCGAACTGGCCGGCGCCGCCGGTCTGTTTCTTGTGGCGGTGGTGGCCTTCGGCGTTCTGGCTGATGGTTTCCTTGTAGGCGATCTTGGGCGGCTTGGTCTCGACCTGGATGTTGTAGCGCTGCTGCATCTTCTCCAGGGTGATGCGCAGGTGCAGGTCGCTCAGGCCGCGCAGCACGGTTTCCTTGGTATGCGCGTTGTGCTCCAGCGTCAGGCAGGGATCTTCTTCCAGCAGCTTATGCACGGTGTCGGACAGCTTCTGCTCGTCACCCCGGGTGGCGGCGCGGATGGCCAGCCCGAACAACGGAGTGGGGAAGCGTGACGGCCGCAGGTGAATCTGGTCCTCGTTGTGGGAGTCGTGCAGCACCACATCGCGGTGAATATCGTCCACCTTGGCCACCGCGCAGATATCGCCTGGAATGCCGGTCGCGACTTCGGGATGCTCCTTGCCGTGGATATGGAACAGGTGGCCGACCTTGAACGGCTTGCGGCCGTCGCCGATGAGCAACTGGCTGTCCTTGGCGAGGGCGCCCTGATGAATGCGGAAGATGCCGAGCTTGCCGATGAAAGGATCGATCAGCACCTTGAATACGTGCGCTACCGTGTGTTGCTTCGGATCGGGGATCGCCTGGAGTTCCGCGACTGCCTCGCCTTCACCCTTCAGGAAGGGTTCGGGGTTACCTTCCAGCGGATTGGGGAGCAGCTTGACGAAGGTGTTCAGCAGTTCCTTCACCCCGGCGCCGGTGCGGGCCGAGACGAAGCAGATCGGGATCAGATGACCTTCGCGCAACGCCTTCTCGAACGGGGCGTGCAACTGCTCCGGCTGGAGATCCTCGCCCTGTTCCAGGTAAAGCGCCATCAGATCCTCGTCCACCTCGACCACCTGGTCGATCAGGGCGGAGTGGGCGGTGGCCACGCTGGAAAAGTCGCTGTCCCCAGCGGGGTTGAAGAAGCAGTCCACCACGCTGGCGGCGTTGTTGGTTGGCAGGTTGATCGGCAGGCATTCCTTGCCGAAGCTGTCCTGAATCTGGCTGAGCAGGCCGGGCAAATCGATGTTCTCGGCGTCGATCTTGTTGACGACGATCATCCGGCACTGGCGGCGCTCGCCGGCGCGCTCCAGCATCCGCTGGGTCATCGCCTCGATGCCGGTCTGGGCGTTAATCACCACCGCCACCGTTTCCACTGCTGGCAATACGGCAATCGCCTGGCCGATGAAATCGGGAAAGCCGGGGGTGTCGAGCAGGTTGATGTGGGCGCCATCGTAATCGAAATTGACCAGGGCGGCGTCCAGCGAATGCTGGTGCGCCTTTTCCTGCGGGTCGAAATCGCAGACCGTGTTGCCCTTTTCCACGGCGCCGGGGACGGTGAGTTTGCCGGCGTGATGCAGAATGGATTCCACCAGGGTGGTTTTTCCAGCCGCGCCATGCCCGACCAGGGCGATATTGCGGATGGATTCGGTGGTGTAGCTCATCAGGGCCTCCTGTCGGTAGGATGCAGTACGGTATGGTTTTTTCGATCAGACGATCCGATCCAAGGCCAATAAGTTTACAGGAAGGGTCGGGGTTTCTCATGCTGGCGGCGTCATTTTTTTGCAATGATCGCGGGTATCCCGCAACGCGATTGGACGCGCCCCGCTGGCTGATTCAGTGCCGCGCCGCCGACCGCCGAATCGGCCGCCGTTGCTTCCAGCGGCCATTTAAGAAGCAGTCGCCAAAGCGATCCAACTGGCCGACGATTCAACGGTTGGTCGGGTAGATGTCGAAGCGGGTATTGGGCGCGACGATCGCGAAGCCGGGTGGCGGCCCGGCCAGCGCTGGCGCCAGTCGCGGCCGTTTCACCACCACTCGCCGGCGGGCGCCAGTCAGGGCCACAATCAGCAGTTCCGAGGCGTCGTCGTCATCCCCTGCCAGTTGCCGCAGCGACCGAATCTCCTTGCCGGCCAAGGCCGCTTTCCGGCGTGGCGGATACATCGGGTCCAGATAGACCACGTCTGGTCGCTGGTTTTCCGCAAGCTCCCGCAAATATTCCCGCCCGTCCGCCGCCGTCAGGCTCAAGCGTTCCGCCACCAGCGGGCCGATGTCCGGATCGCGGGTGGCGCGGCGCAGACCATCGCGCAGCAGGGCGGCGATGATCGGTGAACGCTCGACCAGCCGCACCGTGCAACCGAGCGAGGCCAGGACGAAGGCGTCGCGGCCCAGTCCGGCGGTGGCGTCCACCAC
>JBATNZ010000143.1:0-33257 GCA_049290615.1 Candidatus Contendibacter sp. | reverse complement strand
GGCGTTTTTTCGGGCGGCGGAAGTCGTTGGACAATTACCGCCCATGGAACGGACGGCGTGGCTGCGGGCATTGTTGGAAACCGCTGAATCAACCTCCCCTCCCCTACCTCAATTTCGCTTCGAGGATGACCGTAAATGTGGAAAGTCGGGGTGCGCTAGCGTCCGGCCGGGATGCGGGGGCGCGGCGCGGGCAGGGTGATGGTCGCGATGCCCATCAAGGTCAGGATACCCCCAGCACCAGTTTCCAGGTCAGGACGTCGCCCCACAGCAGGACGCCGAACGCCACTGCCAACACCGGCGACAACAGCATCAGCGGGGTGGTGACGCTGACCGGATAGCGGCGAAGCAAATAGTAGACAATGCCGTGACCGATCAGTGAGGCGCCGATGGCGGAATAGACTGGCGCGGCCAGTTCCAGCCCGGTCGCGGTGCGCATGGCGTCGGTCTGACCATGCTCGAATAGCAGCGACAGCAAGGCCAGCGCCGGAGTGGCGCACAGCGCGATCCAGGCTTGCAGCGCGAACACGCCGACCCCGCGCAATTGCCGCATCTGGATAGTGGCGACCGCCATCGCCGCTGCCCCGGCGGTGATGAGCAACAGAGCATTGAGATGGTGGAAGACGATCGGGTCGAAGCCGATTACCAGCACGCCGCCGAAGGCCAGGGCGATGCCGGCCAGCCGACGCCACTCCAGGGTTTCGCCCAGCCAGACCACCGCCAGCAGCGCCGAGAACGGCACGTACAACTGACTGGCGATGGCGACCGAAGCGATATCGCCACTGGCTTCCAGCCCGGCGAACACCAGGCTGAAATGCAGTATGCCCTGCACCAGGGCAATGCCGAGCACGCCGTGCATCCGGCCCGGCATCCAGCGCAGAAACGGCAACAACACCAGCAGCAACACGGCAAAGCGCAGGGCCGTGAACAAAAACGGCTGGAACTGGACCACGCCGGCCTTGCCAGCGATGAAGTTGAACGCCCATACGGTGTTGGCCAGCAGCGCCAGCAGCCAATCACCGAGGTTCAGGCTCCGCGGCGCGTCGCCGTCGGGCGGCTTCAGGTTTCCTCCCGCTGCTGCCAGGCGCACAGGGCGCGCAGGAAGCGAGCATCCAGATCCGCTTCCGCTTCCGCCGGCAGCGCCCCGGTCAGGCACCACTGCTCCCGCAACCGCCGGGGGTCGTGGATGGCGTCGGCCTTGGTGGTGGCGCCGGCCAGCGAAGCCGACAGTCGGGCGACCTGATATTCCATCCGTAATGTGGCGAACTCGGGCGGCGATTCCATCCCGGCGGCGATCTCCATGCATACGCAGCCGATGCGCTTGCGTTCCAGATTCCGTTCCAGGCTGGCGCGTAATTCCCGCGCTGGATCGGCGCTCTGATGATCGGTCAGAGCTTGAACCACCGTATCGAACCGCTGCTGCATCGGTTCCCGCAGCGCCACCGCCAATGCCGGCAAGGCCAACCACATTGCCATCGCCTCGGCGAGGGTGGCATCGACGTTGGCGGGCGGGTCGGCGAGCAGGGCTTCCAGTCGGGCGCACAGCCGGGCGCGTTGGTGCAGGCATTGGAAGGCTTGCTGGGCACTGGTGCGACGCAGGGTTTGCTCGTGCTGGGCAAACTGGCGCAGGGCGGCTTCGAAGCGCTGGTCCAGCGCGCGCTGCTCGGCCTTGGGAACCGGCCCCGCTGCTTCCCACTCCTGCTGGATGGCTTGCAGCCGGGGGCGCGCGCCGACCAGTTGCTCGGGGTCGGTAGCGGCCAGCGCCTCGATTTCCGCGCACAGTTCCCGCTTGCGACGCAGATGATCCCGCCGCTCGGTATCGACGGCCTGCTGCTCGACCTGACGGCGGGCAAACACCATGTCGCAGGCCGTGCGAAATTCCTTCCAGAGCGCCTGCTCCTGCCGGGGCAGGGCCTGCACGGTGGGATGCCATTCGGCCTGCGCCTTCTTGGCGGCGTCGATGGCGGCGCGCAGGTCGGGGCTTTCCGCCAGAGCCTGAACCTGCTGGATGAGATGCTGGCGGCGTTGGAGTTCGCGGTTGCGCTCGGCGCCGAGGCGCTCGTCCAGCCGGTGCAGAACCCGCTGGAACCGGCGATCCAGGGTCTTGCGATCGGTGCGGTTCACCGGTCCGAGTTTGTACCATTGCTCCTGGACGCGCCGGCGCAGTCGATCGGCTTCACGCCAGTCCACTTGCTGCCAGTCGGTGGTGGTTTCGAACTGCTCCAACTGCTCGCAGAGCGCCTGTTTCTTGTCGAGATTCTGCCGCCGCTCCTGGGCCTGGGCCTCGAAGTAGGCCTGGCAGGGGGCGTAGGCGCGTTCGCAGGCGGCGTTGAAACGTTTCCACAGCGCCTTGGGCGCGGCGCCTTCGTGGTGGTCCAGCGCCTTCCAGGCTTCGCGAACCTGCTGGATGCGCTGGGCGATCTCGGTCGGCTGGACCTCCAGGCCAATCAGGCTCTCGGCGGTGGCGCAAAGCTGTTCCCGCGCTTGGTGGGCGCCCCAGCGGCGCCAGTCGCGCAGTTCGCCGAGGCGGCCGGCGCAGGCCTGCAGGCGTTCCTCGATCCCCGCCATTTGCGCCCGGCTCAGGCCGATGTTGTGCTTGAGCCGATGACGGACCTGGTCCTGAAGCTCGGTGGCCTGCTGTAATTCGCCGTCCTCGGCCGCCGCATCAAGCCGGCGCGCCAGTTCCTGCAGCTCCTGCCATTCCTGGTCGCGCTGCTGGATCTGTCGTTGCAGGCGAGCGCGCAGTTGGTCGAGCAGTTGGTCGAAACGGCTCTGGAGTTCCTGGGTCAGGGCGCGAGCTTCGGGACGTTCCAGCCCGTCCCAATGCTGTCGCAGGTGCTTGAGTTCGGCCTCGTGGACCGCGCTGGGCTGCTGGAGCAGGGTTTCGGCCTGTTGCAGCACCTCGCGCAGGCGCTCGGCGCGGGCGTGGTTGCGATGCAGGGCGCGGTCCTGTTGGTGAATATCCTGCTCCAGTTGCCGGAACCGCTCGTCCAGTCGCCGGCTTTCGGCACTCTGGGGTGGGCCAAAAGCCGTCCAGGCCGCCGGTGCCTCGCAAGTGGCGTACTGAATCGCCGCGTTGAGTTCGGCGCTGGGCTCGATCTCATGGCGAAGTCGTTCCAGCAGGGCTTCCAGCGTCGCAACCAGTTCCAGCCGCTGGCCGCGACGGCCGGCGCTGGCCTGGCGCTCGGCCAGAAAGCGGGCGCGCGCCCGGATATAGCGTTCCCGCAGTTCGGGCGGCGCGGCGGCGTCCTGATCGCGCCATTCCTGTTCCAGCCTGGGAAACCGGCCAGCGTTGATGCCGCTCTCGCCGTCCCAGCCCAGGTTCTCCATTTCGGCGCACAGCCGCTCGCAATGGGCGGCGCGCGCATGTTCGGCGACCAGGGCATCCAGGCGTTCCCGCGCCCGCCGATGCAGACGTTTGTCGCGGTTGCGGCTTTCGCGAGCGATCTGGTCGAGCAGTTCGGGATCGTGGACCCGCTCCAGCGCGGCCAGCCGCACGTCGGGATGGGAGTCCCGCTGGGCGATTTCGGCCAGGGTCGGTTCGGCGTCGATCCGCTCCAGCAGAACCAGCCGCAGTTCCGGTTCGACGCCGTGGCGCAGCAGGTAGTCCACCAGATCGGCATCCGGGTCGCGCCGCAGCCATTCCAGGCGGACGGCCAGCACCGGACCGCCGGCGATCTGTCCGGCCAGCAGGGCGCGGCAATGCTCTCCGGCGGCGGCGCGCACGCCGGCATCGCTATCCTCGCGGGCGATGAGCCGCAGCAGGTCGAGATCGCCGAGGCGTTCCAACGCGGCGCGCCGAACGGTCGGGTCGGGATCCTGGCGGGCCAGTTCGCGCAGCGTCGGGTCGGTGTTCTCCAATTCCCGCAAGGCCTGTTTACGGGTCTCGGGATCGGCGTGTTGCCACTTGGGCTTGAGGAAGCGGCTCAGGATCATGGGACGGTTGTAGGACTCTGAATAGGGTTTGGCTCTGCCAGCCTTGGCGGGGCGGGCCATCGGATCGGAAGCGTGTTAGCGAGTTACTTTATCATAGCGGCGGCATGACGGGCGGCAGGCCGCGCCTGGTGGATGGGGCTGGATAAAACGTCTCTTAGGGTGTTTGCACTAATTTTCGTTGCTAAAATCCATCATGATCAATCGGAAACCAGATAATAGCCAAAAGGAGCATACACGTGAGTCATAATACCGAAAAACAGGCGCCCGAATCCGTGACCGGGCAACTCAGGGCTGTGGTGGACAAGGCCCAGGAGGAAGCGGGCAAGGTCATGGATTCGCTGGCCAAGGAGGGTGGAAAATTGCGGGATCAGACGCTAAAACTGGCCGAGGACACGGTCGGCGAAGTAAAAGAGCGGGTGGAAGACGTGCGCGACATGGTCGAGGGGGTCAAGACCAAGGCCGCCGATACGCTGGACAATCTGGAACAGTTGTTCGAGGAGCGGGTCGCCCAGGCCCTGAAGCGACTGGGCGTGCCGACCCGCGATGACTTACAGGGGATCGCCAAACGGCTGGAAAAGATGAACGGCCTGATCAAGAAGATGGCCGAGGACCAGCAGGCCGCCGGCTTGGCCGACACACCGGCGGATAAGGACGATCTGAAGCTGATCAGCGGGATCGGTCCGGTGCTGGAAGGCAAGCTGCATGGCGCTGGTATTAGTAGTTACCAACAGATCGCGACGCTGACCGATGGCGAGATCGAGCGGATCGAGTCGGAGGTGATCAGTTTTAGTGGCCGTATCCACCGCGATGACTGGATCGGCCAAGCCAAGACCTTGTACCTCAAGAAGTACGGCAAGGCGATCTGAACCAACCAGCAGGGTGGTGAGTAGTGGGGGCCGCCGCGGGCCGCAAGGCCGGGTGGCCCCATTCTTTGGGGCCGGCTCAGGCGTTGAGGTCGGGAATGAGCTTGCTTTCCAGATGAGCAATCATGTCCTTGAGCATGAGCTTGCGCTTTTTCAGCCGTTTCAGCTCAAGCTCGTCGACCAGGGGATCCTTGGCAAGGCGGGCGATGACGTCATCCAGGTCGCGGTGCTCGACGCGCAGTTCGACGAGCCGGTGTCGGTAATGTTCGATGTCATTGGTCTCCATGGTAAGGTTCTCCGGGAAATGGCGGTCGGTGCGGGACGAGGTGTCGGGATTGGGGAACCCCGATTCACGGTTTGAACGATAACAATAATGATGACGGGAAAGTCTAGTCCCCTGCCCGGCGTCCAGCAAGGTATCAATCTGGCGTGGCCGGGCCGGTTTCGGCTAAAGTCACCCGCCGCGCAAACGGTTCCCGGGAGATGGCGATGATGGTGGCGATCAGGAAACAGCAGGTTAATTTCAACAAGCTCCAGAAGCGTCTGCGGCGGAACGTGGGCCGGGCCATTCAGGATTTCAACCTGATCGAGGAAGGCGACCGGGTGATGGTCTGCCTGTCCGGCGGCAAGGATTCCTTCGCCCTGCTCGATATTTTGCGCAAGTTACAGGCGCGGGCGCCGGTGCGGTTCGAACTGACAGCGGTCAACCTCGACCAGAAACAGCCCGGCTTTCCCGAACACGTGCTGCCGGATTATCTGCGGAGCATCGGCGTCCCCTTCCATATCATCGAGCAGGATACCTACCGCATCGTCAAGCGGGTGATTCCCGAAGGCAAGACCACCTGTGGGCTGTGCTCGCGGCTGCGGCGCGGGATTCTCTACACTTTCGCCGCCGGACACGGCATGACCAAGATCGCGCTGGGCCATCACCGCGACGACATTCTCGAAACCCTGTTCCTGAACCTGTTTCACGGCGGCAAGCTCAAGGCCATGCCGCCCAAGTTGCTGAGCGACGATGGCCGGCATGTGGTGATCCGGCCGCTGGCCTACTGCCGGGAACGCGACCTTGTCGCCTATGCCGAAGCCCGGCAATTCCCGATTATTCCCTGCAACCTGTGCGGCTCGCAGCCCAACCTGCAACGCCAGGCGATCAAGGCGATGCTGCGGCAATGGGAGAAGCAATTTCCGGGGCGAGTGGAAAATATCTTCGCCGCGCTCCAGAACGTGGCGCCGTCGCATCTGGCCGATAGCCGGCTGTTCGATTTCGCCGGGCTGGGTTCCCATACCGGTGGCCAGGCGCCGGACTGGTTGCCCGGCGGGAGCAATGAGGCGGAAGATGCGGACGAAGACGAAGCCGTCGAGCTGGTTGCGGCCGCGCCGCTGGCGGAGATCAGAGTAACCATGCCGCAAGTCCAGCGGGTTTGACGCTGTTTGAAGTTCGCTGCTATCGTTGCCCTTTCCCAAATTTTGCCAGGAGGATGTAACCGCATGAAAAAACAACTTTTGACGCTGGTTGCAGCGGTCGGTCTCGCCATCGGTAGCGGCGCCGCGCAGGCGGCGGATACCGTCAAAATCGGCTTGATGGCGCCGCTCACTGGTTCCTGGGCCAGCGAAGGTCAGGGGATGAAGAAAATCGTCGAACTGCTGGCCGAACAGCAGAACGCCAAGGGCGGCGTGCTGGGCAAACAGATTGAGGTAGTGACCGAGGACGACGGCGGCGATCCGCGCACCGCCTCACTGGCCGCACAGCGTTTAACCACCAAGGGCGTAGTGGCGGTGGTGGGCACCTATGGCTCCTCGGTGACCGAAGCCAGCCAAACCATCTACGACGAGGCCGGCATTCCGCAGATCGCCAACGGTTCCACTGCCATCCGCCTGACTGAGAAGGGCCTCAAGAAATTCTTCCGCACCGCGCCGCGCGACGACGAACAGGGACGCATGGCGGCGCAGACGATTGAAAAGCTGGGCTTCAAGAAGGTTGCCATCCTGCATGACAGCACCTCCTACGCTAAGGGTTTGGCGGATGAGGCCAATGCCCTGCTGAAAAAGAAAGGCGCGGAAGTGGTGTTCTTCGACGCGCTGACGCCCAAGGAAAGCGACTATACCGCCATCCTGACCAAGCTGAAGGGCGCCAACCCCGACGTGGTGCTGTTCACCGGTTACTACCCGGAGGCGGGCCTGCTGCTGCGGCAAAAGAAGGGCATGAACTGGAAGACGCCGTTCATCGGCGGCGACGCCACCAACAATGTCGATCTGGTCAAGATCGCCGGCAAGGAAGCCGCGGAGGGTTTCTATTTCCTCAGCCCGCCGCAGCCGCAGGACCTGGATACGCCGGACGCCAAGGCGTTTCTGACGGATTACCAGAAAAAATATAACGAGTTGCCTCCCTCGATCTGGGCGGTGCTGGCCGGCGACGGTTTCCGGGTGGTAGTGGCGGGCATCGCGGGCGCCAAGTCCACCGACGGCGCCAAGTCCGCCGAATACTTGCACAAGAACCTGAAGAATTACCCCGGTCTGAGCGGCCCGATCGCCTTCGACGCCAAGGGCGACCGTGAAGGCGAGGTGTACCGGGTCTACAAGGTGGATGCCGCGGGGAATTTCGTGTTGCAAAAGCTGTAAGATAACCGGGCGGTTTTCTCCCATGTGGAAGGAAACCGCCGCAACCGGGCGGGCCGACCATGTTGACTTACAAAGCGATGTACAAATTTGTGGAAGGCGGCGTTCATGCCGAGGTGCTCGATTTTCCGGGCGTCATCACCTGTGCTGAAAATCTGCCGGAAGCAAAGCGGCTGTTGGCCAGCGCCCTGGTGGATATGGCGGAGACCTGTCTGTTATTGGGTGAATCCCTGCCGCGCCCGGACTTGACGCTGACCAATCCTGACGCGGATATCGAGGAACCCATTTATCTGCTGTTGACGGCGGCTTCCCGTGTCAACGTGACGCCAGGGCAAGCGGTTGTCGCATGAAACGGCGGGATCTATTGCTTCATCTGCGTCAACAGGGTTGCCAATTGTTGCGGGAAGGCGGTGAACACTCCATTTGGGAAAATCCGACCAATCATCGTCGTACCGCCATTCCCCGTCATCGTGAGATCGCCGATTTCACAGCAGCGAGTATTTGCCGGCAGCTCGGCGTTCCTTTTCCTCTAGCCTGAATCCCGGTGGCCTCATGGAAGAATTTCTCCAGCAACTGACCAACGGCCTGGCCGTGGGCGGCATCTACGCCCTGATCGCGCTGGGTTACACCATGGTTTATGGCGTACTCAAGCTCATCAATTTCGCTCATGGCGACCTGTTCACCTACGGGGCCTATCTGGGACTCACCCTGCTGACCTCGCTGGCGCTCACCGACCGGCTGGGGTTCGCGCTGGGCGTGCTGGTGCTGGCGCTGATGGTGATGGGGCTGGTGGCGGTGCTGGGCGCGATTCTGGATCGGGCCGCCTATCGTCCCTTGCGGGAATCGCCGCGGCTGTCGGCGGTGGTATCGGCGCTGGGCGCGTCGATCTTCCTGCAGAACACCCTGATGCTGATCTACGGCGCGCGCTTCCAGGTCTATCCCGACGATATCCTGCCCACCGCGACGCTCGATGTATTCGGCCTGTACCTGCCGCTGATGCGGGTGCTGATCGTGTTGGCCTCGGTAGTCATGATGGTGGCCCTGTATCTGTTCATCCAGAAGACCAAAATCGGTACGGCGATTCGGGCGGCGGCCATCGACCAGGGTGCGGCGCGGCTGATGGGTATCGACGTGAACCGGGTGATCCTGCTGGTGTTCCTGCTGGGACCAGCGCTGGGTGGAGTCGCTGGGCTGATGGTCGGCCTGTACTATGGCCAGATCAATTTCACCATGGGCTGGGTCTACGGCATGAAGGCGTTTACCGCCGCGATCCTCGGCGGCATCGGCAACATCCCCGGTGCGATGGTGGGCGGCCTGCTGCTGGGGGTGATCGAGGCGCTGGGCGCGGCCTACATCTCCATCGCCTGGAAAGACGCCATCGCATTTTGCGTGCTGATCCTGATTCTGATCGTCCGGCCCACCGGGCTACTGGGCGAGCGGGTGGCGGACAAGATTTGAGGCGAAAGGCGAAAGGCGAAAAGGGAAAGGGGAAAGAGATGAACCGTTTCAAGCCATTCGTCGTTGCGCTGGTTGCCGGTCTGCTGCCGTTTGCACCGCTGTTTCTCAACACCTATCAGGTGGACGTGCTCAACAGCATCGGGTTGTACGCGCTGCTGGCGCTGAGCCTCAATCTGATTCTGGGCGAGGCCGGGCTGTTCAACATGGGCCACGCCGCTTTCTACGCAATGGGGGCCTATACCGCCGCCATCCTCAATACCCGCTACCAGATTCCGATTTTGTGGACGCTGCCACTGAGCGGACTGGTCGCCGGGCTGTTCGCGCTGGCGGTGGCGCGACCCGTCGTGCATTTGCGCGGCGATTACCTGCTGATCGTCACCATCGGCGTCGGCGAGATCGTCCGCATTGCCCTGGTCAACGATGTGTTCGGCATTACCGGCGGCGCCAACGGCATTTTCGGCATTAGCCGCCCCCGGCTGTTCGGCTGGGTCATTCGCCGGCCAGAAGAGTTTTTTTATCTGATCTGGGGCTTTGTCGCGCTGACCATTTTCCTGTTCCTGCGCCTCAAGCAGTCGCGGTTCGGGCGGGCGCTCAATTACCTGCGCGAGGATGAGGTGGCGGCGGAGGGCAGCGGGATCAATACCGATTATTACAAACTGGCGGCGTTTGGCCTGGGCGCGGCTTGGGCCGGGATGGCCGGCACGCTATTCGCCGCCAAGATGACCATCATCTCGCCCGAGTCGTTCAGCTTCTGGGAATCGGTGGTGCTGTTCATGATCGTGATTCTCGGCGGGGCGGGGAGCATTCCCGGCGTATTGCTGGCGGCATTCCTGGTCATTGGCCTGCCGGAACTGTTCCGGGAGTTCGCCGGGGCGCGGATGCTGGTGTTTGGGCTGGTGATGATGGTGATGATGGTGGTCCGGCCACAGGGGTTGTTGCCGGCGCGGGGACGATGAACGAGTCACTCGCGCCGCCCGGCCCGATCAGCCCTGAATGCAGATTAGCAGTTCCAGCCGGACCACCCGCCGGGCCAGACCCGCCTGTTCGACCGTGTCCATCACCACGCTATTGTCTCCGCCGGCGCCCGGCGCTTCTTCCACCAGCACCCCGCGCTGCGCGTCGGGACCCCGGATCAGAATCCCCAGCCGCATCAACACGTCCTGGCTTACCAGGCCCCGCCAGGGGTGGGTCACCCCGTACCGCTGCGGCGCCGATCCCATTCCGTGGCAAGACGACCCAAACGCCCGTTCCAGGCTCGCCGCAGCCCCGATCAGGATATATTGCGTGCCCATGGCGCCGCCGATCAGGCCCGGCTGGCCCATTTCCCGCCACGCCGCCGGCAGGTCGGGATGGCCCAACCCGAGCATGCGGCTGGCACCCTTGCGATGCACGTAGAGCGTGCATGCTCGACCCTCCACGACATGGGTTTCCGGCCGGCAGGTATTGTAGGACAGACCGAAGAGCACCTCCACCCGGGCTTCCGGGAATAGCCGGGTAAAGGCCCGCCGGGTCAGATGGGTGAGAATCTGGCGGTTGGCGTGCGCGCAGTTGACGCCGGCGCGCATCGCGCCCAAATAGCATTGGCCGATCTCCGAATCGAGCGTCGCGCAGGCCAGATCCCGATCGGGGAGCGCGATGCCGTGGCGGCCAGCCGCGACCGCCAACCGCTTGTGATAATCGACGCCAATCTGTCCGCCCAAGCTGCGGGAACCACAGTGGATGCTGACCAGGATATCGTCGAGTTGGATACCCAATGCCTTGGCGATCCGGAGATCATGGACTTGGGCGACCCGTTGCACTTTCAGATAGTGATCGCGGGGACCCAGCGTACCCATCTCATCCCGCTGGCGGGTCTTGGCCAGTTCGGATACCTGGCCGGGATCGGCGCCGGCCACGCAGCCCTGCTCCTCGATCCGTTCCAGATCGGCGGGTGAACCGTAACCCATCTCCACCGCCCAGCGCGCGCCGCCCAACAGCATGGCGTCCAGGCCGCGAGGGGTGAGGCGCAACACTCGGATACTGTTGCCGTTGGGGATCTTGGTGTGGAGCGAATCGGCCAGCGCTTCCCGAAAGGGCAGAATCTGGGCGACGTTCAAGCCGGTGCGCAGAACGTGCGCCCCCCAGGCGATATCGACGCCGATCCCGCCACCGACGACCACTCCGCCCTGTTCCGGATCAAACGCGGCGACCCCGCCCTTTGGGAAGCCGTGGCCCGGGCGGGCATCCGGCATCGCATAGACGGCCTGGACAATACCCGGTAGGGTGGCGACTTGGACGACTTGCTGGTAAACCTGATCGTCCATGGCGCCGATCAGATTCTCGGTGGCGAAGAGCACCCCCGGAACGCGCATGGCGCCATGCGGATCGATATGCCATTCGATAGCGGACTTTCGCGTAAAACGATGCAGATCCATGGCTTGCTCCCTGATTTTGTCTTCCTGTCATGCCCACGCCAGCAAGTATTCAGTATGTAGCCCCCCGCGCTCCTACCATTCACCGTTGCGCACCTTGCGCACCAAGGCCGTCAACTCGTCATCGGAGACATCGCTCAAACCCCGAATCAGTTCGGCGAATAGAATGGGGCGCGTCACGATAACCTCGCGAATGTCGCGGGCCACCTTACCCGCCAGTCCCAGCAACAAATCCGCGTCCTCCCCCAAATCCGCGGCTAACCGCCGGATCATCTCTTCCGACGGTGGTGATACATTGCCTTTTTCGATCTTGCTGAGATAAGCCGGCTTTATCCCAATCCGTTGAGCCGTCTGCTGAATCGAGTAACGGCGGTTCACTCCGCAGCGCTGTTCGCGAAGGTTCCTGGCATAGTATCCAAAACTCATGGCGCCCCCCTGATATCAAGCTGTTAAAACGATTTTGGGGTCAAAATCAGGCAGCAGATACCCTGCTAACCAACGCCCCCGAAAAATTCCAAATGAGTATCACAACGGTGGTAAGCAAAACCCAAGCCAACGTGCAAGTTTGCAGTCATGCCCGCGTATCGGGGACTACTGAGGAAGTTGGGCACTGAGAAAGGGCAAAAAGGGGAGGAAAGAATGCAGCAGGGTACTCAGGCGATTTCCCAAAATAACCCTACCTGCTTGGCTTGTAGAGTGGATCAGCGTAGCGCAATCCACCATGCCGGTAAGTTGCGGGTAGATTGCGGCGCGTAGCGCCTTATCCACCCTACTCGGTTCGGTAAGGTCTTTGTCGGAAATCGCCTAAGGCAGTAAAAATTTGAAACAGATGCGTTTCCGTGCGTTTCACTCTGAAACATCCGGATCTTTGTCGGATTGAACACGATAATCCTTCAGGCGACGCCATAAGGTGGTGCGACTGATCCCCAGTTCCCGGGCGACCAGATTCAGGTTACCTTGATGGCATTCGAGCAGTCTCTCGATTTCCGCCCGTTCAATCTGTTCCAGCCTGGTCATGCCATTCATATTCATGGGTAGGACGGGCAGCCACTCGCCGATTTCGATCCGGGAGCCGCTACTTAAAATCAATGCCCGTTCGACCAGGTTTTCCAATTCCCTCACATTACCCGGATAATCATAGCCACATAAAAGTTGCAGGGCTTCCTCGCTAAAATTGGTAGCTTGATTATTGAGCTTGTGGCGGTATTTCATCAGACAATGATTCACCAGCAGGGGAATATCATTGATCCGTTCTCGTAACGGGGGAACGTGAATTGGAAAGACATTAATCCGATAAAACAAATCGGCCCGGAACCGGCCTTTTTGAACCTCGACCTGCAAATCCTTATTGGTCGCCGCGATGATCCGCACATCGACCTGCCGGCACTCATTTTCGCCGACCCGGCGAAAATGCCCTTCCTGTAAAACCTGCAATAATTTGACTTGAAGCGCCGGACTCATTTCGCTGATTTCATCCAGGAACAGGGTCCCGCCATCGGCGACCTCGAACAATCCCTTCCGATCCTGGACCGCGCCAGTGAAAGATCCACGCTTGTGGCCGAAAAGTTCGCTCTCGAGCAGCATCTCGGGGAGGGTTCCACAACTTTGCTCGATGAACAGCTTGTTCTTGCGCGATCCATGATGGTGAATATAACAGGCCAGCAGGGTCTTGCCCGTGCCGGTCTCTCCAGTAAGCAGGACGGTTACCGAATTATCGAGTACCCGATTCACCAACTCAAAAACCCGCTGCATCACTGGGCTTTGTCCGATGATATCGGCGCATCGCAATTCCTTGCTCACTTCATTTCTCAGGAAGACATTTTCATCCTTCAATCGGTCATTGGCGGCTTGCAGTTCCTTGAGGAGCCGCTGATTTTCCATTGTCAGTTCATAACTCTCCAGCGCCCGCTTGACGATGATCCGCAGATCCTGCCGCTCCCATGGTTTGGTAATATACTGATAAATATGGCCCTTGTTGATGGCTTGGATCAGCGAGGCGGTATCGGTATAGCCTGTCAGAATGATGCGGATAATGTGCGGGTTAATCTGAAAGACTTGTTCGAGAAGCTGCGCGCCAGTCATCTCCGGCATCCGCTGATCGGCAATAATCAGCGCCATATCCCGCTGTTTCAAAATCTCCAATGCCTCGGCTCCACTGGAAGCCGTGAAGACTTCGTAATCCTCCGTGAAAGTGAAAGTAAGGCTCCGCAAAATCTCTTTCTCATCGTCGACGATGAGCAAAGCATGACGCTTCATGTCATTCTCCCAGCCAAGCGCACCGGCAATTCGATGGTAAATTCCGTTCCTTCATGGAGTTTGCTCGTAACCCGGATCTTTCCACCATGTTTTTCGATGATTCCATAGCTAATGCTGAGTCCCAGTCCCGTTCCCGATCCAACGGACTTGGTGGTGAAAAATGGATCGAAGATTCGACTCAAATGATCCTCCGAAATACCAATACCGTTATCCTTGATTACGATTCTAACCCAACCGCCATCCGATACCGTTTTGATCCAGACATCACCTTGATTCTGAATTGCCTGGGCAGCATTCTGCAACAGATTCATGAACACCTGGTTGATTTGGCCTGGGTAACATTCCACCAGCGGCGAATAACCATAATCACGGTGAACAATAATTCGTTCCTTGTATTGCTTGGCGAGTAGATTCAGTGTGGATTCAATGCCTTCATGCAGATCGACCAGCACAAGACCGATATCGTCGGTGCGCGAAAAAACGCGCAAATCCAGCACGATTTTCTTCACTCGATCAGTACCCTCTTTGCAACTTGCGATCAACTCCCGCAAGGTCTTCAAGGTAGTTTCAAAGCGAGCGCTTTCTTCCCGCTCCTCGCTGCGGCGGCGGACTTGATCATCCGGATGCTCGGCGTCTGAATACGTTTCAATCATTCCAGCGAGGCGTTCGGTATAGTCCTCGATAAATTCCAGATTGCTGTGGACGTAGCTGATGGGATTGTTCAGTTCATGCGCGACACCGGCTACCAACAGGCCCAGCGAGGCCATTTTCTCGGATTGGATAAGCTGTTCCTGCGTGCGAGTCAGTTCCTGGTAAGCCGCTTCGATCTGTTGGTGGCGCTGGTGGAGTTGCTGATTGGCGGCGGAAAGTTCCTGGGTGCGCGCGGCGATTTTGGCTTCCAGGTCGCGGTTGATGTCCTCCAGCAGGCGGCGGCGTTCGTGCTCGGCCGTTAACGCCCGGACCAGCAAATGGCCGCCATAGACCAGCACGAGGCCCATGATGGTCGATAAGATGGGAAGCCATAGACCCATTTTTGTGAAAACCACGTCAGCGACTGTCATCAATACACCCCCCAGAACAACCGTCACGATCAAGGCGGTAACCGGTTTGAGTGTTGCGAGAAGCAAACTCGCGACCAATATCGAGGCCAGCAGCAGGGTCAACTGCCTGGGCTTGCCGAGTTCGGTGACGAACCGTCCTTCGAGAACATTGCTGATGATGTTGGCCTGAATTTCGACCCCCGCGGAAGGACTCTCGGCAACCCAGGAAAACGGCGTGAGGAAAGTATCGCCCGACAGGCGTTGCGGTTCGGGGATTGCTTCCAGCAAGCGGCCCACCAGCACGATCTTGCCAGCAAAAATCCCGGGCGGCAGCATCCGCTCGTAATCGAGGGCCTGGGAGTACGAAACCGTCTTGACCGTCTTCGGCGGTCCCAGGTAATCGATCAGCACCTCCTGCAATAAATCCCTTTGCTTGAGCCACTTCGCTTCGGTTGCCACCGCGGTTCCCGGCGCCGGCTTCTCCAGATAGCGCCTGACGACCTGCAGGGCAAACGACGGCATGTCCGGGGCCAGCAAGCGCACCCGCCGCACGGTTCCATCCGCATCGATACTAACCAGCGGACTGCCCACTGTGGCGGCATCCCGAAACGCGGGAATAGGGTCGATTCGGATGGTGTGGCGGAACAGGGGATCGTTCACCACCGACAGGGCGCTGACCAGCACGACGTTCCCGTTGCCGCGCAGAATGCGGGCCAATTCCTCGTCCTCGGCGGGTTCCGAAGGCTCCGAAAACAGGATGTCGAAGCCGATGACCTTGGCGCCGGCCTGGTTGAGTTGTTGGATCAATCGGGCATGCAAACTGCGCGGCCAAGGCCATTGCCGCCCGATCTCGGCCATGGAGGGCTCGTCGATGGCGACGATGACAATCGGGTCAGGAGGAGGTAAAGGGCCGCGCAGCGTGAATAAAAGATCGAGTCCTTTCAGTTCGAGGAAGGAAAAAAAAGACAGGTTGGCGAGAAGAAGCGTTATTCCAAAGGCGGCGACTGCGACAACAGTCGCCGGCAGGATTAACGGCGTTTGGAACTTCGGCAAGATGTTATCTCAATACGGGCATGGATTTACCCATACCAACTTACCACCAGTGCGCACAAAACAGCCGCCGGTCACTCTTAAAAGAGATTCATCCTTGGTGATGGAATCATGATCTACTTTTACCATTCTTATCTCGCCTTTATCATCCGAGATCACCGCTAAAACCGTATTGGGTTCCAGCTTGAACAGGGTTTGAAAGGGCACTTCAACGCCAGTCAACTTCATGGGGCTTTCTCCTTGGTTGTGAACTACAAATTAAGAACAAACCGGGCAAAAAGGGTTCGTTCCGGGATAAATCGAGGATTTACACCATCAACCGATGTTTGAAAACTGTAGTCCTGGAAATGAAATTGTTGATCGAACAGGTTTTTGGCTTCGAGGGCGATAATCCCCCATCGCTTCGGCAGGCGATAACCTAGTCCGGCATCCACCAACACAAAATCCTCGCTCTGGGTTGGCAGAACGGTTAATGACGATGGATCAAGAGTTTGAATATCCTGATTCACGTAAGTTACACCCAGTCCGGCAAAAAAACCGGATGGATCAAAGTAGCGAATAGTTAGGGGAATACTGGTTGTTTTCAGCTCGACGGGGGTAGAAAAAAACAATTGCCGAAGAAACTGGCCTTCCTTAAGCTTGAACCCTTCATAACGCCATGCCGCCGTGACCGCCCACTGTTGGTTCGGCAACCAATACAAATAGGCTTGATAGTTATCCTCCTGATCTTTCTCTATTTCAAAAGGTTCTGATTTTTGCGAACCAACCGGCACTTCGAGATCTCGTCTGACTGCTTCCAGACCCCCATAAAGCTGCTTGCTGAATCGAACATTGAGACCCAAGCCGTAGTTCCTGGATAACGTCATGTCCAAATCATCGAAAAACTGATTAAATCCGGTGACTTGCGTTGGCTCGATGGTTTGCTCAATAAAATAGGTCCGTCTGACCGCCTGAAACGCGGCTGCTCGCAGGGACAAATGATCATTGATCGCCCACTGAACTCCAAATTTTGGATTCAGTTCATTGAGGTTTAACGTTGAATTCTCGTCGGATTGATAGCTCAAACCTACGGTCCAGATTAAATTTTCGGGCCATTTAATATTGGCATAACCGTAGGCAATTTCCCGTTCAACTCGGTCAGACGATTCAAAACCAATAGAATTAACGTCAAGCGCATAGGTGCCGAGACCGGCAACTAGATTAAAGTCGCTGGCCTTATGTAGCAGTTGGGCTTCCGCCTGATAGCCTTTAGCTTTGGCTCCGATAATATCATTTACATTAGTGTAAATTGTGGCGTCATCCCGATCCGTATAAATAGCAGAGGCGATAATATTTGTTCGGGGCGACAGCGAATAACGCGCCCCCACGCGGGCTACGTCCTGATTGATCTCCCTGCGCTCAAAAGGATGGAATGTCCCATCAAAAGAGGACCGGAGATCCCCGGTCGTCGTCTCCCGATAACGATACTCGGCCTGAAGATTAAAATCCGGCGTGACCGCAACTTGCGCGAATAGATTGTAGAGATCATTCTTCAGATCGTTATTATCCCGGTAGCCGTTGCTTTGATAGTGGAACTGGCCAAGGCTGTAGGAAACCTGCTCGGTCAGGCCCGAAACAATCAGTTCATCACCCCAGGTATCTTGATTGCCGCCCAGCCCCGAGAAAAAGAGCGTGGGCCGATCCCGCACGAACAGCGGATTGAACTCGTACAGGGAGGGGGTGGTCGGTCCGGCGCTCGGAATCAGCAGTCTGGTTTCCGCCAGTTGCGGCTGCACGGGCGTGATATTGATCGGTTGCAACAACTGCGCTTGCAGCAACTCACTCACGCGGGCCGCTTCCACATTTGACAGCGCCGCATAGGAATCCGCCAGCAGCCGATGAGCCGAGTAATTGGTGGGATCGCGGTTGACCGATTGCCAGCCTTCTTGCAGGCCCAGTTCGGTAAAACCCACTTCATTGTAAATGCGGCCCAGGGTCGCCGACCGCGCCGCCCAGTCTTCGTCCAGCAGTAACTGGGAGCGATAAACACCCCGGTCGTCATTGAGTTCGATGGATTGTTGCAGGTTCTCAACGGCTTCGCCCGGCCGGTTGATGCTTTGCAAGCGAATAGCGTCGTACAACCAAGGCGTGGGATCGTGCGGATCGAGTTGTTTGGCGGCCTCCAGATATTTTTGCGCCCGCCGGTCCTGCTTGATTTCGTAAAACGCCTTGCCGAGGTAGCTGTTGTAGAGCGAGACCATCGGCTCCAGCAGGGTCGCCTTGCGCATCTCATCGACCGCCGCATCGGTGTCGTTGCGCCGGAACAGCGCCAGTCCCAGACCGAGATGCGGCAAGCCCAGCGTCGAATCCTGGGCAACGGCAGCCTGGAACGCCACGCGGGCGTCGTCCACCCGGTAGCGCGCCAGTTGCAGGAAACCCCAGATCGTGTTGACCATGGCGTCGTTCGGCGCCTGTTGCCTGGCCCGTTCCGCGACGGCGACGGCGTCGTGCAGCCGGCCCATGCCAAACAGCAGACTGCTTTCCTGAATCAGCGCCTGGGCGTTGTTCGGATCGAGTTCCACCGCCTTTCGATCCGCCGCCAGCGCGGCGTCCAAATCAAATTCGGCCTGTTGGACCAGACTCAAACTGAGATACGCCGCGGGCGAGGACGGATCGACGGCCACCGCCCGCTCGGCGTCCACCAGCGCTTCGGCCTTGCGGTTCTGCACCAACTCGATGTTGGAACGCAGGCTGTACGCCACCGGATCGTTGGGATCGAGCGCCAGCGCCCGGTCAATCGCCTGCCGGGCTTCGGGCACTTGACCGCGCAGCAGATGGGTCTGGGCCGACTGAGTCCAGTATCGGGGGGACTGGGGATCCCGAGCCCGTTCCGCCGGGCCGCCAACCGGACCTGGATAGTAGAGCGACCATTGCACCGCATCGAGCGGATTGAGCAGCACGGTCTTGCGCGGCGCTTCTCCCACCCGGACGGTGGCCTGTTCATTGGCCGCCACCAGCGCGCTACCCTGCGGATTGCTGAATTCGACCAGTCCGGTGAGGACGGCCAGCCGCGCCGAGTCGCCGGGACCGACCGCGAGGTTAAACTCGGTGCCCCGGATGGAGGCAGTCGCCGGCACGGTCTGGATTTCCAGCGGTTCGCCGCTGTTGCGCACCCAGATTTCGCCGCCCAGCACGCGCAAGATGCTTTGCACCACCTGGGCGGCGGCGGGTGCGAAACCTTCCGAAGGCGGGCTGACCTGCTTGAGTTCCAGCCGGCTGTTGGCGTTGAGCTTGAGCTGGGTGCCGTTGGCCAACAGGATCGCGGCCCGGCTACCCTCGCCGGTCCGTACCGCCTCGCCGGCCGCCAGCGCCTCGCCCGCGCCAACCGGTTGCCAGCGCCCTTCGCGCAAGACCTCGGCCGTTCCCAGAACACTGACGATCTCGCCCGCCTCTCGCGCCAAGGCGGGGCTGATTGAAACCAGAACAACGATGAGCAAGAGGCCACGCCGACTCAGCCAATCTCCAAGCGATCGCCCGGCCGGACTGTTCCCCCACATTCGCCCTTTCCCAGCCATTTCGCCACCACCCTGCTCCATTTCCCAACCCCTGGCGATTTCCAATCCTGATTGCCAGCACGACCGAACGCCTGCTGGAAACGGAACTAGCCTGCTTGCATTTGCGTCGCCTGGACGATCCAGCGCTCGTCGTCGCCGTGATCGAGGATGCGGCCCAAGCCAGTAAAAAGTAGGCGGCACACGCTAATTATTTCACCGACAAAACCTATACCTTCCGGGGCTTCGAATCAATCCTCCGCGATGTAACAATGCAGATTCTAAAGCCTTACTCCACTGCTCCAATGCATTGAATTATCGAGCATCGCCGCCGCTAGAACTTAATGAAATCAAAAAATAAAAGGGTTGCCGCTTGGGCAACCCTTTTTCGTTCTTGATTGGCTGGGGGACTAGGATTCGAACCTAGGTTGGTGGAGTCAGAGTCCACAGTCCTGCCGCTAGACGATCCCCCAGAAAAACGGTTAGCGCTTGGAGTACTGGGGTGCGCGGCGAGCCTTGTGCAGACCGACCTTCTTACGCTCTACCTCGCGGGCGTCGCGAGTGACAAAACCGGCCTTGCGCAGGGAGGGGCGCAGGCTCTCGTCGTACTCGATCAGGGCGCGGGTGATGCCGTGGCGGATCGCGCCGGCCTGACCGGTGATGCCACCGCCCTTGACCGTAACGTAAATGTCGAATTTTTCCTTGAGATCGACGACTTCCAGCGCCTGATTCACCACCATGCAGGAAGTTTCGCGTCCGAAATATTCGTTCAGGGGTCGCTTATTGACGACGATGTTACCCGTCCCGGGCCGCAGGAACACACGCGCCGCAGCGGTTTTGCGCCGGCCGGTACCATAGTGCTGGTTTTCGATCATGCTTGCCTGTTCCGTTCTCGTAAATGCGTCAGCCGGTTAAAAATTCAGTTGCAACGGCTTGGGTTGTTGCGCGGCGTGCTGGTGCTCGGCGCCCGCGTAAACCTTCAGTTTGCGGAACATCGCCCGACCCAGCGGGTTTTTGGGCAACATGCCTTTCACGGCGATCTCAATAACGCGCTCTGGAGTCTTTTGCAACAACTTGTCCAGCGAAATGGACTTGAGGTTGCCGACGTAGCCGGTGGTCCGATAATAGAATTTGTCGGTCTTCTTGCGACCGGTCGCTCGCACCTGCTCGGCGTTGACTACGACAATGTAGTCGCCGGTATCCACATGGGGCGTATATTCAGGTTTGTGTTTGCCCCGCAAGCGGCGAGCGATTTCCGACGACAGCCGGCCCAGAACCTTGTCCTTGGCGTCGATCACATACCAGTCGCGCTTGACCTCGGCCGGCTTGGCGCTGAACGTTTTCATTATGACGGTGCTCCGAAAAGTCCATATCCGCTTGGAAAGTCGCGTATCTTACCCAAGCGGTGCGCGCCCCGCAAGCCCTCGCGACCGGCGCGGAGTGGAAAAGACGCCACGCGCGTCCTAGATGCGCAAGCGGTCCACGGGGCGGCCATGGACGAGATGCTCCTCGATGATTTCATCCAGATCGGCATGGTCCACATAGGTGTACCAGGTTTCCTCGGGATAGATCACGATGACCGGTCCCTCGGCGCAGCGGTCCAGACAACCGGCGGTGTTGATCCGCACCTTGTGCGGAATGGCCGGTCCCAGTTGCTTGACCTGCTGCTTGACGTAATCGCGGGCTTCCTGGGCGCCGCACTGCTGGCAGCACTGCGAACCGTCGGGCCGCAGGTTGGTGCAAAAGAAGACGTGATAGCGATAATAGGACACTTCCACTCCTCATCCCGGTTCCGGACGTTCGCTGATGACCACTCGTTACTATACCTCCGTCGACGATCTGCTGATCAATCTGGATCAGGCGGTTCGCACTCTGTTCGGCCAACCGGCGACCACCGGCCGGCCCAATCCCGCCGCCGCCGCGCCGCCGACCGAATTGCCGCTGGAGGAACAGCGGCTAGCGGCGCGGCTGATGCGGGTCAACCATGCCGGCGAAGTATGCGCCCAAGCGCTGTACCAGGGTCAGGCGCTGACGGCGCGGCTGACCACGGTGCGGGATCGCATGGAGCGGGCCACCGTCGAGGAAAACGATCATTTAACCTGGTGCGAGGCGCGCCTTCATGAGCTGGACAGCCAGCCGAGCGTACTGAATCCGTTGTTCTACGCCGGCGCTTTCGCCATTGGCGCGCTGGCCGGCGTGGCTGGGGATCGATGGAGTCTGGGCTTCGTCGCCGAGACCGAGCATCAGGTGGTCGAACACCTGAATGCCCATCTGGAGCGCCTGCCGTCCGCCGACCAGCCAAGCCGGGCGATTTTGGAACAGATGAAGGAAGACGAGGCCCGCCACGCCGCCAACGCGATGGCGGCGGGCGGCGGGCGCCTGCCGTTGCCGGTGCGCGTGCTGATGAAGGGAGTGTCGAAAGTAATGACCGGGACCACCTACTGGGTCTGAATCCGCCATTCTTCACCTTCCTTCCCCTTGAGGGAGAGGGGTGGTTAAATCTGCAAGCCCTTGTGCAGATTCTCGCCGTAAAAGATCTCGGCCATCTCCCGCCGCACGCGCCGCTCGATTTCCGCTTGCTCGCGGAGAGGCACATCCTGCTTGTCCGCGCTGAACAGGTAATTGTTCAACTCGAAGTCCTTCAGGATCATCTTGGTGTGGAAAATGTGCTCCTGATAGACGTTGACGTCGATCATCTGATACCGCTCACGGGTGTCCCTGGAGAGAAAGTTCTGAATCGAGTTGATCTGATGGTCGATGAAGTGCTTTTTGCCGGTCACGTCACGGGTGAAGCCGCGCACCCGGTAGTCGGTGGTGACGATATCGGACTCGAAGCTGTGAATCAGATAATTCAACGCCTTGAGCGGGGAGATGCGGCCGCAGGTCGAAACGTCGATATCGGCCCGGAAGGTGCTGATGCCGTTGTCGGGGTGACTTTCCGGGTAGGTGTGAACGGTGATGTGGCTTTTATCCAGATGACAGACCACCGTATCCGGCAACGGGCCAGGCGACTCGGAGTTGGACAGACGGTCGGAAGCGATCGGCTCCTCGGAGATCAGCATGGTGACGCTGGCCCCCTTGGGCTCGTAGTCCTGACGGGCGATGTTCAGGATATTGGCGCCGATGATCTTCGAAACGTTGCTCAGAATCTGGGTCAGCCGCTCGGCGTTGTACGCCTCGTCGATATAGGCGATGTAGCGTTCCTGCTGCTCGGGCGTCGAGGCGTAGCAGATATCGTAAATGTTGAAGCTGAGCGTTTTCGTGAGGTTGTTGAACCCCTGCAACCGCAGCCTGGGCATTGGCCTTGGAGACACTGCGTCTACCCTCCCTGACGATTGGGCGTTTGTTGGGCGAAAACGGGAGGGCTTTCTAACCGATTGATTCGACTGGCGCTCCCTAGGGGTTTCGAACCCCTGTTCCCGCCGTGAGAGGGCGGTGTCCTGGGCCACTAGACGAAGGGAGCGGAATGACTGGCGTCTTAAAAGGAAAGTAGTATTATACGCACGCTTCCGCTGCATACAAGAGTTGGCGAACGCGCCTTGGAATCTAGAAGCCCCAATCCCCTACCCGTCGTCATCCCTCGTCCCGAGCACAACATCTCGCGGGCCAACATCAGCCCCAATGCGCTCAAAGTGCTGTACCGGCTGCGCGACGCCGGACACCAGGCCTGCCTAGTGGGCGGTGGAGTGCGGGACTTGCTGCTAGGCCGCGAACCCAAGGATTTCGACATCGCCACCAACGCCCGGCCCGAACAGGTCTACAAGCTGTTCCGCAACTGCCGGTTGATCGGCCGTCGCTTCCGGCTGGCTCATGTCCAGTTCGGCCAGGAAATCATCGAAGTCGCCACCTTCCGCGCCCACGGCGATGACAGCGAGGACGGCGACGGCCCCAGCGTGGAGCGGGCCGAGGATGGCCGCATCCTCAGCGACAACGTCTACGGCGGCATCGAGCAAGACGCCTGGCGGCGGGATTTCACCATCAATGCCCTGTACTACGATATTGCCAACTTCGCGGTGCTCGACTACGTAGGCGGTATGGCCGATCTCAAAGCCGGCCTGATCCGGCTGATCGGCGACCCGGCGCAACACTACCACGAAGACCCGGTGCGCCTGCTGCGGGCGGCGCGGTTCGCCGCCAAACTGGGGTTTCGGCTCGAACCCGCCACCGAAGCGCCGCTGCACCAACTGGGCCATCTGCTGGAAAAAGTCCCGCCAGCCCGGCTGTTCGACGAAATCCTCAAGCTGTTCACGGGTGGCTGCGCCATTCAGACCTTCGAACTGCTGCGTCATTACCGCCTGTTCGGCTGGTTGTTCCCCGCGACCGAGCGCTGTTTGAACCATCAGCAACATCATTACCCGAAAACGCTGCTGGTCCGCGCCTTGGCGGGCACCGACCGCCGGGTCGCCGAGGGCAAGCCGATCCACCCGGCGTTCCTGTTCGCCGCCCTGCTGTGGGAGCCGCTGCGGGAACAGATGAGCCACCTGGAAACGGAAGGGCTGGACGAGCACGAGGTGTTGCAGGAAGCGGCCGAGCGAGTCATCCAGGCGCAAATCCGCCATACCACTCTACCCCGCCGCTACAGCCTGCCGATGCGAGAAATCTGGGAAATGCAACAACGGCTGACAGCCACCACCGGCAAGCGCCCGCTGCGGTTGCTGGACCATCCCCGGTTCCGCGCCGGCTACGATTTCCTGCTGCTGCGCGCCGATGCCGATGAACAGGCGGCGGAACTGGCTGACTGGTGGACCCGGTTGCTGGCGTTGGACGCCGCCGGCCGTGTCCAGGCCACCCAGCCGGCGGCCAAGGCCAACAAGGGGAAATCCCGCCGCCGGCGCAAGTCACGCTCCCGCAAGGACGATCAGTCGGCTCAACCGGCGCCCGAAGCCTGAGCCGGGAAACGGCCCCATGCGGTCAGCACGGGCTTATATTGGCATCGGCGGCAATCTGGACGACCCGGTGTTCCAGGTCCGCCGCGCGCTCCAGGCGCTATCCGCCCTCCCCGCCTGCCGCCGCGTGACGCAATCGCCGCTGTACCGGACCGCCCCGGTGGGCGGACCTCCCGATCAGCCCGACTACATCAACGCCGTCGCCGCCCTGGACACCACGCTCGCGCCGGAAGAGCTGCTGGCGGCCTTGCAGGGCATCGAAACCGCGTGGGGGCGGGTCCGAACCGAGCGCTGGGGACCACGCACCCTGGATCTGGATCTGCTGTTGTACGATCGGCTCATCAGTAACGATCCACGGCTGACCCTGCCGCATCCCCGCCTGCACGAACGGGCGTTCGTGCTGTATCCCTTGCGCGACATCGCCCCGAATTTGGATATTCCCGGCCACGGACCGTTGCCCGAACTGCTGGCGCGCTGTTCGCCGCTGGCCATCACCCGTCTGGACAGCGCCGATTAACCGGGTACGATAACCTCGCCAGCCCGGCCCGCACCGGAACCCTTTCTTGAACCCGCCGCCCCGTTCCACCCGCCATTCACCGGAGCAGCGCGGCCCCACATCGAGCATCCCATGTACCAGGAACAGCCCGCCCGCAAGCCGATCACGATCACCACCCTGGCGAAAATGAAACGCAACCGGGAGAAATTCGCGGTCCTGACCGCCTACGACGCCAGTTTCGCGGCGCTGCTGGAAGCGGCGGGCGTGGAGGTGATTCTGGTCGGCGATTCGCTGGGCATGGTCATCCAGGGCCAGCGCACCACCGTGCCGGTCACCGTGGAGGACATGATCTATCACACCCGGCTGGTGGCGCGCGGCTGCCAGACGGCGCTGCTGATGGCGGACATGCCGTTCGCCAGTTACGCCACGGACGAACAGGCGGTATACAACGCCGCCCGGCTGATGGGCGAAGGCGGCGCCCAGATGGTCAAGCTGGAAGGCGGCGCCTGGCTGGTCGAGACCGTGCGCCAGCTCAGCCGCAACGGTATTCCGGTCTGCGCCCATTTGGGTCTGTTGCCGCAGTCGGTCCACAAACTGGGCGGCTACAAGGTGCAGGGCCGCGACGAAGCGGGCGCCCGCCAGATCATCGACGAAGCGCTGGCCTTGCAGGATGCCGGCGCCGACGTGGCGCTGGTGGAATGCATCCCGGCCGAACTGGCGGCCCGACTGATGGAAGCGTTGGAGATTCCACTGATCGGCATCGGCGCCGGGGCGGGCTGCGATGCCCAGGTGCTGGTCAGCTACGACATGTTGGGCATCACCTCCGGCCGCCGACCGAAGTTCTCCAAAAATTTCCTGACCGGCCACGACAGCCTGCAGGCGGCGGTGGCCGCCTATGTGGCCGCCGTCAAGAGCGGCGAATTCCCCGGTCCCGAACACTGCATCGCCTGATTGCCGAGGAGAACGCATCATGCGCACTGTCCACAGCATTGCCGAGCTGCGCGCCCAGGTCGCAACCTGGAAACGGGCCGGGGAGCGGGTGGCCTTCGTGCCCACCATGGGCAACCTGCATCGGGGCCATATCCACCTGGTCGAGCGTGCCCGCGAACTGGCGCCGCGCACCGTCGCCAGCATTTTCGTCAACCCCATGCAGTTCGGTCCCGGCGAGGATTTCTCCACCTATCCCCGCACCCTGGAAGCGGACTCCCGCCAGTTGGAAGCCGCCGGACTGGACCTGCTGTTCGCGCCCGGCGTGGCCGAGGTCTATCCCCGTCCCCTGGAGGACATGACCCAAGTGACCGTGCCGGAATTGCCGGCGGTGCTGTGCGGCGCCAGCCGGCCGACCCATTTCGGCGGCGTCACCACGGTGGTGAGCAAGCTGTTCAACATGGCGCGGCCGGATGTGGCGGTGTTCGGCGAAAAAGACTGGCAACAACTGGTGATCATCCGCCGGATGGCAGCCGATCTCGATATGCCGGTGGAGATCGTCGGCGTACCCACGGTGCGGGAATCCGACGGGCTGGCGCTGAGTTCGCGCAACGGCTACCTGTCGGACGAACAGCGGGCGGTGGCTCCCACGCTGTACGCGACCCTGCGGGCGACGGCGGAACGGTTGCGGGCGGGCGAGCGGGATTTCGCGATGCTGGAGACCGGGGCGAAGGCAAAGCTGGCGGCGGCCGGCTTCCGGCCGGACTATTTCGAAATCCGCCGCCCCCACGATTTGCAACCGCCGACCATCGAGGATACCGCTCTACGGATTTTTGCGGCGGCCTGGCTAGGCCGGACGCGATTGATCGACAACCTGCCAGTCGAACTCAACTAATTCAGGCTGGGAGTGCTGGCGTCCCGCCCGCATCCTTTCCAAGCCATACCCCCACATCAACCAACGGATGATGCGCATGACAGGCCAGTTACCGGATTTCATCCAGTGCGGCCGGGCAATTTGCGGCGATCTGGCGCAGGCCGAACGGCGCGAATGGTGGCTGGCCAATGGGCTGGGCGGCTACGCCGCCGGCACCGTGGCCGGCACCCTGACCCGGCGTTATCACGGGCTGCTGATTGCGCCGGTGCGGCTACCGCTGGAGCGCTGGCTGGTATTCGCCAAGGCGGACGCAACTCTGATGGACGGGGAGCGGGAGATTCCACTGTTCAGCAATCGCTGGGCTGGCGGCGTGATTAATCCGCCGGGGTACGTCCATCTTGAATCGTTCCGGTTGGAGGGGCGGATGCCGGTCTGGCGCTTCGCGGTGGGCGACCTCGTACTGGAGCAGCGCATCTGGCTGGAGCCCGGCGCCAACACCACCTATGTCGCTTGGCGACTGGTCTCGGAAAGTCTCGACCGCGCCCCGCAACTGCGGGTCCGCCTGCTGGTGAACGGCCGCAACCATCACGCCCACACCGAGATGAGCAAATTCCAACCGTTGATCAAAGCACCCGATCCGGCGCAGCGGCGGGTCCAGACACCGGAATTCGGCCTGGGGTTGTGGGCGGTGGGCGGCGTCATCGTGGACGGCGCGAGCTGGTTCGAGCATTTCGATCTGCCGGTGGAGCACGAGCGCGGGCTGTCGCATCGCGACCATCATCTCTGTATCGGCGAGGCGGTGCTGGCGTTGCGGCCCGGCGTCTGGACCGGCGTGGTCGCCAGCCTTGGCGAGGATGCCTCCCTGGATCTGGATGCGGCTCTGCGGCGGTTTCTGGACCGCGACGCCGAACTGCTGACCCAGGCCGAGGCGCGCGTGCCGGAATTGCGCGGGGCGCCGGACTGGGTGCGACAACTGGTGTTGGCGGCCGACAGTTTCCTATTCGCCCGGCCGCTGCCCGATTTGCCGGACGGCGAATCAGTGATCGCTGGTTATCCCTGGTTCGGCGACTGGGGGCGCGACACCATGATTGCCTTGCCGGGACTGACGCTGGCCACCGGCCGAAGCGATATCGCCCGCCGCATCCTGCTGACCTTCGCCCGCTTCGCCGACCGGGGCATGTTGCCCAACCTGTTTCCCAGCGCTGGCGAACCGCTGGCTTACAACACCGCCGATGCGGCGTTGTGGTACGTCGAGGCCTGGAGAGCCTATCTGGAGGCCAGCGCCGATACCGAAACCCTGGCCAAGGTGTTTCCGGTGTTACAGGAAATCGTCGCCTGGCATGTGGCGGGAACCCGCTACGGCATCGGCATGGATTCCAACGACGGCCTGCTGCGCGCCGGCGAGCCGGGGACGCAACTCACCTGGATGGACGCCAAGATCGAGGACTGGGTGGTGACGCCGCGCGTCGGCAAGCCGGTGGAAATCAACGCACTCTGGTACAACGCGCTGCGCAGCGTGGCCGAGTTCGCCCGCCAGTTGGGCCAGTCGCCGACCTTCTACGACGATCTGGCCGACCAGGCCCGGCAGGGTTTCCGCCGCTTCGTCAAGCCGGATGGCGAGGGGCTGTTCGACGTGCTGGACAGCCCCGACGGCGACGACGCCCGCATCCGCCCGAACCAGATTTTCGCCGTCAGCCTGCATTACAGTCCGCTCGATCACGCGGCGCGGCAGGCGGTGGTGCGGGTGTGCGGCCGGGAGCTGCTGACTTCTTACGGATTACGCTCGCTGGCGCCGCGCCACGCCGAGTTTCGGCCCTATTACCTCGGCGATGTCCGGGAACGGGACGGTGGCTATCATCAGGGGCCGGTCTGGGCCTGGCTGCTGGGCCATTACGCCCTGGCCGAATACCGGGTCCACGGCCACGCAGCGGAGGCGCAAACCTGGCTGGAGCCGATCCGCGATCATCTACTGGATGCCGGCCTGGGCACGGTGAGCGAAATCTTCGACGGCGCGCCGCCGCACCATCCACGCGGGGCGCCGGCACAAGCCTGGTCGGTGGCCTGCGTGCTGGAGGCCTGGCAACGACTGGAGCGGCTGAAGGGCGACCATTGCCCGCTACCGCCGTCTCCAGTCCGGCCAGAAACGCCATCAGCCAGCATGGCTGGGATTCGGGCGGGCATGACTGGTTCCTCCCCGCCATAGCCCTTGGCCCTTGGCCCTTGGCCTTTACCCTTTACCCTTTACCCTTTACCCTTGAACCTTGAACCTGTGTTTATCCCTCCCGAGAAATCACGCCCCATGAATAACGTCGCCACGCCGTCGCAGACCCCGCCACACGCGCAGTCCCCCGTTTTCCACGCCCCCGCCTGGAGCGTGGAAGCGGTCTTGGCCCTGTTCGAACAGCCTTTCGCCGATCTGCTGTTCCAGGCGCAGGAAATTTTGCGAGCGAACTTTGATCCTAACGCGGTGCAGCGTTCGACCCTGCTGTCGATCAAGACCGGCAACTGCTCGGAAGACTGCGGCTATTGTTCGCAATCCAAGCGCTACCAGACCGGGCTGGATACCCAAAGCCTGTTGTCGACCGACGAGGTGCTGGCGGCAGCCAAGGCCGCCAAGGAACAGGGCGCCGGCCGGTTCTGCATGGGCGCGGCCTGGCGCGGCCCCAAGGAGAAGGATTTACCCGCGGTCATGGAAATGGTGCGCGCCGTCAAGTCCCTCGGTCTGGAAACCTGCGTCACGCTGGGCATTCTCAAGGACGGGCAAGCCGAACAGTTGAAGGCGTCCGGGCTGGATTACTACAACCACAATCTCGATACCGCTCCGGAATTTTACGGGGATGTCGTCACCACTCATACCTACCAGGATCGGCTCGATACCTTGCGGAGCGTGCGCGGCGCCGGCCTCAAGGTCTGTAGCGGCGGCATCGTCGGCATGGGCGAATCGCGTCCGCACCGGGCGGGGCTGATCGCGAAACTGGCCAGCCTCGACCCGCCGCCGGAATCGGTGCCCATCAACCATCTGGTGCCGATTCCCGGCACGCCATTGGCGGGCAGCGCGGCGATTGATATTTTCGAGTTCGCCCGCACCATCGCCGCCGCCCGCATCACCATGCCGCGCAGCTATGTGCGCCTGTCCGCCGGGCGGGAGCAGATGAGCGAGGCCGAACAGGCTTTGTGTTTCCTGGCCGGTGCCAACTCGATCTTCTATGGCGATCATTTGCTGACCACCAGCAATCCGCAGATGGCGCGCGACAACGCGCTGTTCGAGAACCTGGGCCTGCACGGGGTTTAGGGTTCGGCGCGCATGGCCCACCCCGACTGGCTCAGCCGCAGCCGGACCGCCATCTGGCATCCCTGTACCCAGATGAAGCAGCACGACACCGGCGCGTTGCCGCTGGTGGCGATTGCCCGCGGCCAGGGCGCGTGGCTGTACGATTTCGAGGGCCGGCGCTATCTGGACGCGATCAGTTCGTGGTGGGTCAACCTGTTCGGCCACGCCAACCCGCGCATCAACGCCGCGATCAAGGACCAACTGGACCGGCTGGAACACGTCATTTTGGCCGGTTTCACCCACGCGCCGGTGGTCGAGCTGTCCGAGCGGCTGTCGGCCCTGACTGGAAACACGCTCGGCCACTGTTTCTACGCCTCGGATGGCTCCTCGGCGGTGGAAATCGCCTTGAAGATGTCGTTCCACTGCTGGCGCAATCGCGGTCAGCCGGAGAAAAACCGCTTTCTCTGTCTGGCCGGCGGCTATCACGGCGAAACCCTGGGGACGTTGGGCGTGGGCGATGTCGCATTGTACAAGGAGGTCTACGCGCCCCTGCTGCGCCAGGCGATCACCGTGCCCTCGCCCGACGCCCGCCAGGCGGAACCGGGGGAAACGGCGGCGGATGTGGCCCGCCGCGCCGCGACGGCGCTGGAGGCGACTCTGGCCGAGCGCCATGAATCCATCGCCGCTTTGATCATCGAGCCGCTGGTGCAAGGCGCGGGCGGAATGATCATGCACGACCCGGAGTATTTGCGGCTGGCCCGCGCCCTGTGCGACCGGTATCAGGTCCATCTGATCGCCGACGAAATCATGGTTGGCTTTGGCCGCACGGGTACGCTGTTCGCCCACGAGCAGGCCGGTGTCCGCCCCGACTTTCTCTGTCTGTCCAAGGGCCTGACCGGCGGCTATTTGCCGCTGTCGGTGGTGATGACCACGGACGCCGTGTACGCCACCTTTTACGACGATGCGGTGACGCGCGGTTTTCTCCATTCCCACTCCTACACCGGCAACCCGCTAGCCTGCCGCGCCGCGCTGGCGACCCTGGATATTTTCGCCGAAGAGGATGTTCTGACCCGCAACCGGCGCTTTGCCGAGCGGTTCACAGCCCGGCTGGCGCCGCTGGCGAACCATCCGCGCGCGCGGCATTTCCGCCAGCGCGGCATGATCTGGGCGGTCGATATCGACACGGATGACCCGGATTTCCGCTTGCGGTTCTACCGCGAGGCGCTGCGCCGCGAGTTACTGTTGCGTCCGCTGGGAACCACGCTCTACTTCATGCCGCCGTATATTCTCGACGATGAAGAAACCGCTCTGCTGGCCGAAGGCGCGGTGGCAGCGCTCGACGCGGCGCTGGGAAGCTCCCCTTTCCCTCTGGGAGATGGGCCGGGGGTGATGGCATGATCTGGGACGAACTGGAATCCGGTCTCGCCCAACTGGCCGCTGACGGCCTGCTGCGCCGCCGCCGCACCCTGGACGCGCCCTGCGGCCCGGAAGCGCTGGTCGAGGGCCGGCGCGTCGTCGCCTTTTGCAGCAACGACTACCTCGGCCTGGCCAATCATCCGGCGCTCGTCGCGGCGGTTCGGGACGCAGCGGAGCGCTGGGGCGTGGGCAGTGGCGCTTCGCATGCGGTCAGCGGCCACCTGCGCCCGCACGCGGAGTTGGAGGAACGGCTGGCCGCCTTCGTCGGGCGGGAGCGGGCGCTGTACTTCACCACCGGCTACATGGCCAATCTGGCCATTGTTCCAACGCTGGTGGAGCGCAACGACGCCATTTTCGCCGACAAACTCAACCATGCCTCGCTAATCGACGCTGCCCTGCTGGCCCGCGCCGAACATGTGCGCTACCCGCACGGCGATGTGGAAACGCTGGCCCACCGGCTGGCGCGGAGTTCCGCCCGGCGCAAGCTGATTCTCACCGACGCGGTGTTCAGCATGGACGGCGACTTGGCGCCGCTGCCGGAACTGTATGAACTGGCCGAGCGCTTCGACGCCTGGCTGGTGGTGGATGACGCTCACGGTTTCGGCGTCCTCGGTCCCGGTGGGCGCGGCAGCCTCGCCCATTTCAATCTGCCGCCGTCACCGCGCCTGATTCTGATGGGAACGCTGGGCAAGGCGGCGGGGGTATCCGGGGCGTTCGTGGCCGGCGACCGGCGGGTGATCGAGTGGCTGATGCAGCGGGCGCGCTCGTATATTTTCACCACCGCATCCAGTCCAATCCTGGCCGCCGCACTGCTCGCCAGTCTGGAGTTGATCGCGGCGGCCGACGACCGGCGGGCGTATTTGCAACAACTGATCCTGCGTTTGCGGGAAGGTCTGAACGGTCTGCCGTGGCGGTTGTTGCCCTCGCAAACCGCCATTCAGCCGCTGCTGATCGGCGGGAACGACGCTGCGGTGCAACTGGCGGAACGGCTGTTCGCACGAGGGTTGTGGGTGCCGGCCATCCGTCCGCCGACCGTGCCCGCGGACACCGCCCGTCTGCGGATTTCCCTGTCGGCGGCGCATGGCGAATCTCAGATTGACGATCTCATCGCGGCCCTCCATGACTGCGCCGATCACCGTGCTTAGCCTGCCCGCCGCGCTGCCGGCCAAACAGCGCATCCGCCAGGCCTTCGATCAGGCCGCGACCGGCTACGACGCGGCGGCCGACGTACAGCGTGAGGTGTCCGACCGGCTGGCGGCGCACTTGCTGCAAACCGGCCTGGATGGGGAACCCGCCGCCATTCTCGACGCCGGTTGCGGCACCGGCTACAGCGCGCGCTGGCTGGCCCAACGCTGGCCACGGGCCGAACTCGCCCTGCTCGACTTCGCGCCCGCGATGCTGGCCGTGGCGCGGGTCCAGCACCCCGGCGCGACGGTGATTTGCGCCGACATCGAAGCCTTGCCCTTCGGCGGCGGTCGTTTCGGTGGATACTGGTCGAGTCTGGTCTGGCAGTGGAACGATCCACGCCGCTGTCTGGCCGAGGCCGGGCGAGTGCTCAAACCGGGCGGAATGCTGGCGGTCGCCACCTTGGGCGCGGACAACTTTCCCGAACTGCGCCACGCCTTTACCGAACTGGATGATTACAACCATGTGCTGGCGATTCCGTCGCCGGAGCGACTGTTGGCCGATTGCCGGGCCGGCGGGTGGACGGTGATGGTCTGGGACCGGCAACCGGTGCGCCGCCATTTTCCCGACGTGCAAAGCGTACTGCGCAGCGTGAAAGCGGTCGGCGCCCGCGAAGTGGAACAGCGCCGCCCGACGCCCTTGAGTCGCGGTGCCTGGCAGGGCATCAACGCGCGCTACGAACAGTTGCGGGAACCCGCCGGCTTGCCGCTCACTTACGACGCAGTCTGGCTGATCGCGGCCCGGCCATGAACCACGCCTTTTTCGTCACCGGCACCGATACCGGCGTGGGCAAGACCCACATCGCCTGCGCCCTGCTCCACGCTACCCGGCAAAGGGGTCTGAGCGCGGTTGGCATGAAGCCGGTTGCCGCCGGGGTTGAAGCCGACGGGCGCAACGACGATGTCGCGCAACTGCTGACCGCCAGCTCGGTCCAGCCGCCGCTGGAATGGGTGAATCCGTACCGGTACGACCCGCCCATTGCCCCGCATATCGCCGCCGCCGAAGCCGGCCGCCCGATTGAGATTGCGCGGATTCAACAAGCGTT
>JBATNZ010000142.1:0-7614 GCA_049290615.1 Candidatus Contendibacter sp. | reverse complement strand
CTGAGGAAGCCTTCCAGAATCCCGAAATGAGCCTTACTCCGCAGCAAGCGCTTCATCGCCCAGTCGAAGCTGATCAAACGACGGGGGCGGGTCATGGCAGCCACACCATCCACCACGCCGTCCGGCCCCGATTCCGTTGTTCAGTTCTTGCCCGCGCCATGATCATTCTCCCCTCGAACTCGCATCACCCGAACCCACCGCCCCCATCACTCGCGCCGGTCGTCAGCGCGGCCTCAATGACCCTTCTCCCGCAACCCCCGCACTTCTGCCTCGCTCAGAGGCTGTACAAAAACGCCTCTCAAGCCGGTTTTCTCCGCCAGCAACCGGTCATCGGCCATCACGTCCAGCAAGCTCCGGGCGATGCGTAAACGCTCTTCCCGCTGGCCTTCCTCACGGCCTTCCTCCAAACCCCCGGCGAACACTTCCTGGTAAAAACGGGTCTCCTTCAACTCCACATTAAAGGTGTTGCAAGCTACTCAAAATCCATCCAGCAGAAACCATGCTGCATTGCAACCAAGCAAACAGGTCAGAAATTAAATTTTTTCGATGCGTGCCCCTCGCCACGCCCTTGCTCCGCTCCCGAACGTCGAACCCACTTCAAACCGGCGGTATTTCCTGAGCCGCCAGCCAAGCCGCTAGATCGGTCGAGGTCTGGAAGTCCAGCAGCACTTCTATCAGGGCTTCGGTCTGTTCCAGCGACAAACGGCGAATCCGTTGCTCGTGCGCGGCGGCCAGTAGCGCGCCGAATCGCCGCTGCAACAGCCTCAATGCCAGTTGTACGCTTTCTTCCTGGCGGCCCTCCTGGCGGCCCTCCTGGCGGCCCTCCTGGCGGCCCTCGGCAAAAACTTCCTGATAAAAGCGGGTTTGCTTGAGATCGGTGTCAATCAGTCCCAACATGGCTTGAATCTCCTCGCGGTCGAGCTGCGGTAGCTTGTAGACCAGAATCGTTTCCACAAAATCCGCCAGTTGTACGGGCGGCCAGTCCATCCAGGACGCCGTTCGCGCTTGCTCCAACAAGCGTGTGGCCCGCGCCAGGCTCTCATTCGGCTCGCTGACGATCAATTGAATCAATCCCACGCCGGCACCCGTCACCGGCCGGTCCCGGAAGTCCTCCAGATACACCCGCTGAACTTCCGGCAAGCCCAACAGCGAACCATAATGCCGGGCGTTCAGCCGCTCCTCGGCGCGGGTCGGATAGATCACCACCGCCCGCCACGGATGCGGCGGCTGGTTCCGGTACAGGTACAGCAACAGTTCAGCGAAGAACCGCCCGTAGAAGTCGGGGTCGGGCTGCGCTTGTACTTCCACGAATACCACCGGCGCCTCCGGCTGGTCGGGGGGTGGAACCAGCAGCCCATCCAGCCGAAAGGCGGTCTGTTTGATCTCCTCGGCGCGGAATTGATACGCCCCAGCGGCGGGCGCCTCCAGCCCGGCCAACTCGAACACCAGCGCCGGCGCCCATTGGAATAGACGGTAAAACAGGCTATCGGTTTTCATCAGACCCTCTATCCACGGGAGAAACTCCGCACTGGCGCAACATCAACCACCCTGCTCCCGCAAGCGCTGTACCACCGCCACTTCAAATACCGCAGGCCCGGTCGATCCAGTTTGGCATTACGTCCCGACATGGCTGGTCCGTGTTTGGGGATGGCTTCTCAATCCAGCACCGCCGCCTTCAACACCCCCGGCTCGATTTGCAGCGGCACGACGTCGACGCTGTCGATCCGGGCGCAGTAGTCCAAATCCTCACCGCAGCCCAGCGCCGCCAGACCGCGCCCGTGATGGGCGTAGCGCAACAGTTGCGGCAGCCGGGTTTGCCACTGCTCGAACAGCGCCACGGCGGCGATGGATTCATCGTCCCCCGCGCAGTCGCTGTCGCGCTCAACGCCGAGCAGGTGGCCGATCGCCCCGGCGCAGATCGTATCCTCCAGCGAGAAGCCGCCGCGCCAGCCCGCCGCCACGATCCACACCGTATGCGGCTGTTCTTGCAGCAAATAGCGCACCACCGCCGCGCGGTTGGTCAGCGAGGCGGTCATCAGAATGGGTACCTGCCGCACCCGCTCCAGGGCACGGGTGCCGTTGGTGGTGCTCATGAACAAGCGCTTGCCGCCGACACGCTCTGGGGTACATTCCGCCGGCGAGTTGCCCAGATCGAAGCCCTCCAGCTTTTCACCACCGCGCTCGCCGGCGAGCAAGCGCCGCTCCACCGGCCAGCGTTTGCTGACCCGGAATAATTCGTCAAGGTCGTCGAAGACCTGAATCGCTTCCGCGCCCGATTCGAGCGCTGTCGCCATGGTGGTGGTGGCGCGCAGCACGTCGATGACGATGGCGCAGGCCGGCAGATCGAGCTGGAGGCCGCCTTTGCGGGCTTTTTGACTCAAATCAGGGACTTGATCGGGGGTGTGATAAACGAAGATTTCCATGGTGGTTGTTTCGGTAGCGGTAGGCATCCATGAAGAGATTGATGATCCCATGCCTAAATTAGGCGAAAGAAGGGAAAGCTGATTGAAACCGCCGCGTGATCCGCGTGTTTCTTATTGCAACAGCCGCTCGAATCGCCGCGCTTCCTCGGCGACCAGTTCCCGGCGGGCGAAATCCCGCGCGGCGGTGGCCAGCGGACTGTGGTGGAGCGCCAACACCTGTTCGGCCGCTCGCCGAGCCTCGATCCATGCGCCGGCGGCCAGCAGGGCCACGGCCTCGCGTTCCAGCGCGGCGGCCTCGGCTTCGATAACCAGCAGCGCGCTCAAATCCGCGCCGCAGCGATGGCAGACCGCTTCATCCCTGAAGCGGGCGCGACAGACCGGACAGCGCTCCATCACGACTCCAGATAGAACAAAATATCGGACAGCTCGGCCAACGGCGCCTTGACGGCGGCGAAATCCTCGGCGGCCAGCGCATCGGTGATCGTTTCGATCAGGTTGATGATGTCCTCGCGGTCGTCGTCGCTGGCGCGGTCCAGCAGGCGCTCGGCCTTTTCCACCACCGCCCGCGCCTGCGCCTGCAACTGATGCTCGGTCGGAGCGGTGGCCGGCGCGACCACTTCGCCCTCAATCGTCTCTCCCCCGCCGAACAGGGCATCCACCCGCGCCCGCGCGGTTTCCAGTTCGCCTTCCTGAAACCGGGTCAGCACGTTGTCGATGCGGATGGATTTCTCCAGCCCGGTGACTTTCTCGCGCGCCGACACCTGCATGATGCCGTTCAGGTCCAGCGCGAATTGCAGGACGATCGGATTGCCCGCCGGGGCCTTGCTCAGGTTTTCCACGGTGAACTGGCCGATCTCGATGTTGTTCAGCGCGTCCGGGTCCTCGCCCTGGTAGACATGCACCATCACCGTGTCCTGATGGTCGCGCAGGGTGTAAAACACTTCGCTCTTGGTCACCGGGATCGGGGTGTTTTTGTGGATGATCGGTACATAAGTGAACGGGTAGGGCATGCCGTTCATCTCGCTCAGGGCGCTGGTGCCAAAGGTGTAGGGGGTGATGTCCACCAGCACCGCCGACACTGACTCGCCGGCCAGCATCCCGGCCTGAATCGCGGCGCCGGTGGCGACGCACAAATCCGGGTTGACTTCGGCCCGCACTGTCAGGTCCAGATCGCCTTCCAGCCGCTGGGTGATCAGCGGGGTGCGGGTGGCGCCGCCCACCAGCAGCACTTCGTCCAGGTCGGATATGGTCAGATCGGCCCCTTTCAGAGCGATATGCACCGCCTCCAGCGTTTCGTCGATATAGCCGGCAATCATGGCCTCGTAGTCGTCCCGTGCCAGTTCCAGCGATAGATGGACCGGCGCGCCGGCTTTTTCCAGCAGGTATTCCTCCTCGATCCGGGTGTAGGGCTGATCGGACAAGGCGATCTTGGCGGTTTCCGCCGCCCGGGTGATGCGGGCCATGGCCCGGCGCGACGCGCTCGGGTCAGTGCCCTGTTTTTTCAGGTGTTCGACGATGTGTTCGACGATTTTGGCGTCGAAATCGTCGCCGCCCAGGTGGTTGTTGCCGTGGCTGGCCAGCACCTCGACCACGTTGTCCTCGATGCCGACCACCGACACGTCGAAAGTGCCGCCGCCCAGGTCGTAGACCAGCACTTTTTTGTGGCCCTGATGGTTGGCTTCGTAGGACAGCGCGGCGGCGGTCGGCTCGTTGATGATCCGCATGACCTCCAGCCCGGCGATTTCCCCGGCTTCGCGGGTGGCCTGACGCTGGGCGTCGGAGAAGTAGGCCGGCACCGTGATCACCGCCTTGTGGACCGGTTCGCCCAGATGCGTCTCGGCAATGGCTTTCAGCCGCCGCAGAATGATGGCGGAAATTTCCTGGGGCGTGTAGGACGCATCGCCCAGTTCGACCCGGTCGGCGCTGCCCATCCGCCGCTTGATGGACTTGATGGTGCGTTCCGGGTAGAGCACGTACTGGTTCTTGGCCGGCTCGCCCACCAGGATCGAGCCATCGTCGGCCAGACCGACGAACGATGGCAGGATCGGCTGATCCGGCGTGATGTCGATGACGGTGACGCGGCCGTTGTCCACCACCGCGACTTCAGAGTTGGTGGTGCCCAGATCGATGCCAATGATTTTTTCAGCCATGAGAAGGAGACTCGGTTCAGGTGGGGGAGAGTTCGGTGGGCGGCGGGACGATTGCGGCCGGTGGTTCCGGTCGGCGGTTGACCTTGACTTCGGCCAGTCGCAGCAACTCGCCCTGCCAGAGATAGCCGGTGCGCAGTTCCTCGGTGACGATGCCGTTCCCGACATCGTTGCGTTGCTCCACCTCGGCGGCGCGCATAGTATGCGGGTCGAGCGGCTGACCCAGAGCCGGCAAGGCGACGACCTGCTGGCTGTTCAGCAGTTGCTCCAGCCGGCGCAGGCTGATGTCCTGGCCTTGGGCGATGGCCTGCAACAATGCCCGTTCCCGTTGCCCCAGTCCGAACAGGCGGCTCAATACGGTGGGCCGATAGCTTTGCAGGGCGCGCAGGCCGGCTTCCAGCCGGTCGCGCAGTTCCACCAGCTCCAGCAGCAGCGGTTTCAGTGCCGCCCGCCGCTGTTCCGGTAGCGCGGCGCGGGTGCGCTCCAGTTCGCCGCCAAGCTGGATCTGACTGGCTTGCAGCGTTTCAAACACCGCCCGAAATTCATCGAATGCGGTTTTTACCTGCCGCGATTCCAGCCGGACCTCGTTCTTCAGCGCCGCCAGTTCGCTAAACAGCGAATACAGATCGGTCTGGCGGTTTTCCTCGCCCGGTTCGGCGAGAACCGCGTCCGGAAGTTCGTCCAGATAGGCGCGGAAGCGTTCCAGCAATTGTTCCTTGGTTTCGATATTCATGTAGGCGTTATTTCGGACTGGTCAGACGTTGGCTCAGCAGTTGTCGGATCTGAGTCTCGGATGGGCGGCGGCGCGAACCGCCGGGGCGCAGGGCGGTGGCGGCCAGTTCAGCCAGATCCGGCGTTTCCTGGTGGAACAGCCTGTAGCGCAGCCGATCCCGGCGGGTCTTGATGGCTTCAAAGGCGGCGCGGATGGCCTGAAACCGGTCGGGATCGCGCTCCGGCGGATGCTCGCGCACCTGTTGCAGATAGGCTTTCTTGATGGCGTCGTCATCGGCGGTTTCGGCGACGCCCAGCAGGTTGAAGGGATTGGGCATGATCAGCTCCGGCGTTTGCCCCGGCCGCCCCGGCCGCCGGGGAACGGCAGGGGGAGGTCTGGTAATTCATCCAGAAGGTTCTCGATGCCCTCGCCAAGCAGCATCATTTTCATGATGGCCCGTTGGATTTCCGGCGGAAAGTCGTCGTCGGGCGGCAACGAGTCCAGAATCTGGTCCAGCATCCGACCCCGCAGCGCCGGCGGCAGCCGCTCCAACTGCCCGCGAATCTCCTCGAACTCCCGCCGCATCTTGGGCGGCATCGGCAGGGGGCTCGGCATGGACGGCGTGGGACGCGGACCGCCGCGCGGCGCAACGGGGAACGGGAACGAATTGTCCGCGAGGAAGCGTTCGATCAGCAGGATGGAACGGTGATCCTTGGCGGCGGCGGCCTGTTCCAGGGCGTGCTCCAACCGGTCGTAATCGCGATCCTTGACCTGGTCCAGGTCGCCCTCGGCGCGGCCGTAAATCTGGTAGTAGACAAACAGTGGCCGGTCCGGCTGAATCTCCAGCGCCCGGGTAGCGGCGTATTCCAGCAGGCCGTAATGCGGCGCCTGGTGCAGGCATTCGCACATCAGCAACAGGTCATCCTCGCTGATCAGCGTCTTGATCGCGCGTTGCAGGGGTTTTTCCAGATCCTCCAGGACCGTGTCAAGGTCTTTCACCTCTTCTTCACGATAGGCGTTGAGCAGTTGCGCCAGGGCCAGCAGGTCGGCGCGGCTGGCGCTCAGTTTGCGCGGGTCGCCCAGTTCGGCGTCGCGCTGGAAGTCGGCCGGATCCAGCTTCAGGCGTAGTGCTTCCACCGCCAATCGCAGCCAGGCCAGCAGCGGGCTGCCGGCCAGGCCGACACCTTCCCGCAACCATTGCCGCCCGAGATCGCGCTGGCGTTGTTGCAGCGCCAGCAGGCCCCGGTTGATTTCGACGATGCCGGTGTGGGTGTTGTCCCGTTCCAACTGGCCGGCGCTATCCAGTTCCTTTTCCGCCAGCACGTATTTATCGGCCCGCATCAGCTTGCGAGCGTGTCCCATGTGGGCATTGATCAGGACGGCGCGGGCCTTGCTGTTGATCGGGTCCAGTTCCAGCACTCGGGCGGCGAACCCAGCGGCTTTTTTGTAAGCCTTGCGGGCGGTGGCGGTTTTGACTGCCGCCAGCAGCACCTGGGGATCGTTGGGAAACCGTTTGACCGCTTCTTCGACCCAATGGTGATACTCCTTGTCGTTGTCGGCGTCCTTGTACAGGATTGCCAGTTGCAGATAGGTATCGCGGTCGTCCGGGTCGAACCGCAGACTTTGCTCCAGGCAGTCGCGCAGCCGCGAGCCGTCGTCCCAGCCGTCGTCCCCCTTGTGCAGCAACTCGACCATATGGCGCAGGATGAGCGCCGCTGTCAGCCGGTGGTCCGGGTCGGGTTCGTTGCGCAGCAGATTGACGCACGCCTGCCAATGACCCAGGGTATTGTCGAGGTCGTCTTTCCGTTCCGCTTGCAGCGCTTGCAGGCGCTGGGCTTCGAACGGCGGCAGCGGCCCGAACAGGTGGGTGTAGGTTTTCAGCCCCTGTGGGTAGGCCGGCAACAGCGCTAGACAGGCGCGGCGCGCCGGTTCCCGGTCGAACAGCGCCAAGTTGGCGACGATAAAGTCGAACTTTGCCTTGTCGCTGGGGTTGTCGCCCAGCCGCGCCCAGTCCTTGAGCAACTTGATCTGGCGCGAATCCAGACCCAGCAGGCCGCCGGCCAGTTCGCGCGGGGCCGGGTCAAGCGCCAGCAGCGCCCGTGCCGGATCGGCGGTGGCGCTGGCGCGGACCAGTTCGACCAGATCCTGGTAGGGGGAGGTCGGGGGAATACGCTCGATCAGGGCCAGGGCACCGGCTGTATCGGTTTCCAGTTTCAGCAGCGCCGCAAGCGCTTGGCGCAAATCGCGGTAGGGCGAGCGAATCGAAATGGCTTTCAGGCGCTCGCGCACCGCGTCCCCGGCCTCGCCCTGCGCGTAGGCGCGCAGGGCGGCC
>JBATNZ010000141.1:0-19167 GCA_049290615.1 Candidatus Contendibacter sp. | reverse complement strand
TTCGGGATAGCGTGTCACGATCCGGTCACGCCGCCTCAGCGAACCAGGAACGAAAAACCGCGTAACTGACTGATTTAATGGTGGCTACGGGTGGACTTGAACCACCGACACCGGCATTATGAGTGCCGTGCTCTAACCACCTGAGCTACGTAGCCATGAAGAGGGGGGTCTGAAAGGAGCGCGTGATTATGCGGATGCGGCGGCGAGGCGTCAAGGGCCGTGCGCCGCGTTCGCCTAGACATTGAAGCGGAAATGCATGACATCGCCCTCCTGGACGACGTAGTCCTTGCCTTCCAGCCGCCACTTGCCAGCCTCGCGGGCGCCGGCCTCGCCACCGTAAGCGATATAGTCGGCATAGGCGATCACCTCGGCGCGGATGAAGCCGCGCTCGAAATCGGTATGAATTACCCCCGCCGCTTGCGGCGCGGTGGAAGCGGCTCGCACCGTCCAGGCCCGCACTTCCTTGGGTCCGGCGGTAAAATAGGTCTGCAATCCCAGCAGCTTGTAGGCGGCATGGATCACCCGATCCAGGCCCGGCTCGGACAGCCCGTAATCGGCCAGGAACTCCGCCCGGTCGGCATCATCCAGTTCCACCAGCTCCGCCTCGATGGCCGCGCACGCCGGCGCAACCTCGGCCCCTTCCTGGCGAGCGATTTCCCGCACCTGATCCAGCAACGGATTGTCGTTGAAACCGTCCTCGGCGACATTGGCGATGTACAGTACCGGCTTGGCGGTCAACAGAAACAGATCACGCAAGGATTCGCGTTCGGCGGACGACAGTTCCAGCGTCCGCAACGGAGCGCCGGTATCGAGATGCGCTCGCACCCGCTCCAACACTGCCTTGCGTTCCAGCGCCTCCCGGCCGCCGGCCTTGGCCGCCTTCTCGGCGCGCTGCAAGGCTTTTTCCACCGTCGCCAGATCAGCCAGCGCCAGTTCGGTGCCGATGGTCTCGATATCCTCCCGTGGCCGCACCCGTCCGGCGACGTGAATCACATCGTCGTTTTCGAAACAGCGCACCACATGGGCGATGGCGTCGGTCTCGCGGATGTGCGCCAGGAACTGGTTACCCAACCCTTCGCCCTTGGACGCGCCGGCCACCAGCCCGGCGATATCCACGAATTCGACCGTCGCTGGAATGATCTGCTTCGGTTTAACGATGGCGGCGAGCGCGTCCAGGCGCGGGTCGGGCACCGCCACCACCCCGACATTCGGGTCGATGGTGCAGAACGGATAATTTTCGGCCTGGATGCCGGCCTTGGTGAGGGCGTTGAACAGAGTGGACTTGCCGACGTTCGGCAGACCAACGATGCCGCATTGGATACCCATGGCTGCTCGCTTCAGGAAGAACCCGCCGGGGCGGACGTGGAAGAGTCGACGCGCCGGCTGTGCAAGGCATGCACGGCCCGGTCCCACTGGCCGGCGACGAGGCACGGCAGTTCGCGCAGGGCGTCAAGCATGGCTTGTTCGAGCAGCGCCCGTTCCGAGGATGGGGCGCGGCGCAACACGTAATCCAGCACTTCGCGGCTGTCGCCGGGATGGCCGATGCCGAGCCGCAACCGCAAAAAATCGTTGCCGCCCAGGTGGGCGATGAGATCGCGCAGGCCGTTATGGCCGCCGTGACCGCCGGCCCGCTTCAGCCGCGCCACGCCCGGTGGTAAATCCAGATCGTCGTGGACCACCAGAAGCGCCGGCGCCGGAATCCGATGGAATCGCGCCAGCGCCGCGACCGCCAGACCGCTGCGGTTCATGAAGGTCATCGGCTTGAGCAGCCACAATTCCTGACCGGCCAACGCGATCCGGCAGGTCTCGCCGTGATATCTGGATTCCGGGCGAAAATGGCCGCCGTGCTGACGGGCCAGTTCGTCCACCAGCCGGAATCCGGCGTTGTGACGAGTATCGGCGTATTGGGGGCCGGGATTCCCCAACCCCACCACCAGTTGTAACGACGGCAACCGTTCGCTCCCCTCGCCCTTGGAGGGAGAGGGGCTGGAGGCGAGGGGGTTTGCAGGCAACGATGGACCCCAGTCCGGCCTCAGGCGGTCGGCGTCGTGGGCGCAACAACGCTCGGGCCTTCCTCGCCGCCATGCGCGTGATGGATGCTGACCACGATGGCGTCCAGCTCGGAACCCGGGGCAACATGGGTGGCCAGTTCCACCCCGGCCGGCAGCGTGAGATCGGACAGATGCAGCGCCTCGCCCAACCCGAGGCCGGTGAGATCCACCTTGATGAATTCCGGCAGGTCCTTGGGCAGGCAGGCGATTTCGATGTCGATCAGCGCGTGACTGACCACCCCGCCCTGCTCCTTGACCCCACGGGAGCTGGCCTCGTTGACGAAGTGCAACGGGATATGCACCCGCAGCTTGCGGTCGGCGCTGACCCGCAGGAAGTCAATGTGCATGATCGTCGGCTTGAAGGGATGGCGATGCAGGTCGCGCAGCACGGCGCTCTCGGTCCGGTCACCCAGCTTCAGGGTCAGCACATGGGAATAAATGGCTTCGTTCTGCAACTGGTTCATGAACTCCAGATGCTCCAGCACCAGCGGTTGCGGTTCCTGACCGCCGCCATACAGGATGGCCGGCACCTTGCCCGCGCGGCGCAGGCGGCGGCTCGCACCTTTCCCCAGATCGCTGCGCGGCTCGGCTTTCAGCTCAAACATCACACTCATTGCTTCAACTCCAAAGGGTGAAAAAAAACACGACGCGCCCGCGACCAGGCGCGCCGCTCTCGGTGAAAACCATAGCGATCCCATCTAACTGGTGGAATCGCCGCGTCAAACCACCCCGGCGCTTCGCGCCACCCCTCCTTGTCCAAGGAGGGGAAGCTCGATAACACAAATAGATCAGACGAACAGCGAGCTGACCGATTCCTCGATGTGGATGCGGCGCATGGTCTCGGCCAGCAAACCCGCCACGCCGATCTGGCGGATGGTCGGACAAGCCGCCGCTTCGGGTTGCAGCGGGATGGAGTCAGTCACCACCAGCTCGTCCAGCACCGACTCGCGGATGTTCTTGATGGCTGGACCGGACAGCACGGCGTGGGTGCAATAGGCGCGCACCGAGGCGGCGCCCTGCTCCTTCAGCGCCTGGGCCGCCAGACAAAGCGTGCCGGCGGTGTCCACCATGTCGTCCACCACGATGCAGTGCTGGCCTTCCACGTCGCCGATCACATGCATGACCTTGGCCTGGTTGGGCGCGGGCCGGCGCTTGTCGATGATCGCCAGGTCGGCGTCGTCCAGCCGCTTGGCCAAGGCGCGGGCGCGCACCACACCGCCCACATCCGGCGACACCACCATCATCTCGCCGAAGTTCTGGGCGCGAATGTCGTTGAGCATGATCGCGGTGGCGTAGATGTTGTCCACCGGAATATCGAAGAAGCCCTGAATCTGATCGGCGTGCAAATCCACCGTCAGCACCCGGTCCACGCCGACGCTGGTGATCATGTTGGCGACCACCTTGGCCGAAATCGGCACCCGCGCCGAGCGGGGGCGGCGGTCCTGCCGCGAATAGCCGAAGTAGGGAACGACCGCCGTGACCCGCACCGCCGAGGAGCGTCGTAGCGCGTCGGCGATCACCAGCAGTTCCATAATGTTGTCGTTGGTGGGATAGCAGGTCGGCTGGACGATGAACACATCGCGACCGCGGACGTTCTCCATCAGTTCGACCATGACCTCGCCATCACTGAACCGGCCGACCACCGCCTGGCCAAGGGGTAGTTGCAGGTGGCTGGCGATCTCGCTGGCGAGGCGCGGATGGGAATTGCCCGCGAACACCATCATTCGACCTTCGTACACAACCTGTTCCCCCACTGTCGATCTGCTCTGCCTGGGTAAGATGGCTGGGCCGCCAGGATTCGAACCTGGGAATGCCGGATCCAAAATCCGGTGCCTTACCGCTTGGCGACGGCCCAAGAAACTTGGAGGTGTTTAGACGGAAGCGGTTGATTGCCGCGCCAGATGTTCATGCAATGGCGAACGGTTACGACCTTGTGCGACGAACCCGGTCCAACCGAAAGGCCGCTGGGCCAGCACCCGTTCAGCACTGGATGCCTCCGGGAAAGCGGCGAACACGCACGAACCGGTGCCCGTCAAGCGCGCCTGGCCGTACTGCACCAGCCAGCTTGCGGCGGCGGCCACTTCCGGATAGCGGCGGTAAACCACCACCTCGCAATCGTTGCCACCCGCGCCCGTCACGAAGTCGGTTATTGTGATGGGCGGGGAATTTCTTGTCAAATCCGGGTCGTTGAACACCGCGCCGGTGGCGATGTGACAGGCCGGGGCGAGCACCACGAACCAGGGTTCGTCCAAGTCCGTCGGCGTCAATTGTTCGCCCACGCCCTCGGCCCAGGCTGCCCGCCCGTGGACGAACACCGGCACATCGGCGCCCAGGGTCAGGCCGAGTTCGGCCAATTCCGCCAGGGTCAGCCCGGTTCGCCACAGATGATTCAACGCAACGAGGGTCGTAGCGGCGTCGGAACTGCCGCCGCCCAGCCCGCCGCCCATCGGCAATTGCTTGGCGATGCGAATCGTCGCACCCTGGCGAACGCCGGCGGTTTGTTGCAGCAGGCGGGCGGCGCGCACCGTCAAATCGGCGTCCATCGGCACGCCGGCGACTTCGCCTTCACGGCTGATGACGTTATCGGCGCGCGGCTCGAACCACAGCCAGTCGCCACGATCCAGAAACTGAAACACGGTCTGTAGCAGGTGGTAGCCGTCTGAGCGCCGGCCGATAATGCGCAGCATGAGATTGAGCTTGGCCGGGGCGGGCCAAGCAGCGGATAACTCTTCACTCCCCTCGCCCGCCTGCGGGAGAGGGGTTGGGGGTGAGGGTGATACTGCTACAGCGCCCATTGCTCGATCACCAGCTTGACGCTGAGGTCCTGCCGCCGGGCGACGATGCGCTCGGGCAGGTCAAGGTTGAGAATGGAGGTCGGCGTGTAGGCCGGATACTCGATGACCCAGCCATTCTGTTCCAGCCGGGTCAGGCGACCGTTAGCATCGGTTTGTAGCACGGGCGTTGAACCGGGTTCGGGCAGACCGCGCGCCCAGTAGCGCAGACCGTTCACCGGCAGGCGTACCCCCAGCGTCCGTTCCAACAGTTCATCAGCGTCAGGCGCGGTCCAGTTCTGGCCGTCCTGCGTCTGAATGCGCACCTGCGACCCATCACTCTCAACAATCACCCGGCCTTGACCGAGCGGGCCAATTAAATCAATGCGATAGCTGGGGCCTTGTTGTGCCCACTGGAAACTGGCGTGCCAGCCGTCCTGACCGCTGACGACGCCAATACGGCCATCCGCCTGCCAGGTGGTTAACCGCGCCAGCCGGCTTTGTCGGGCGGTCCAGGCAGTTGCGGCCTCTGGGGAGGTGGTGGGCGGAGTTGCGCAACCGGAGAGCAGCGTTAGGGCAAGGACAAGCCCTGTCCAATCTGTGCGCACCTTGATTTCCTGGCGACGTTGCTTGGAGCTTTTCACATTCGGCGGGTGTCGTATCGGTCGGCGGCTACCCACCCAATTTTTCCTTGAGCTTGAGCAAATGGGAACTGTCCGGATTTTTCCTCAGCGCCTCCCGCCAGATGCGCCTGGCCTCCTCGCGCTGGCCCGCCGCCCACAGCGCCTCAACCAGGTGCGCGGCGATTTCGGCGTCGGGATTGGCCTGATAGGCCCGGCGCAAATACTCCAGCGCCTTGGCGTGATCGCCCAGCCGGTACTGTACCCAACCCATGCTGTCGAGCACGGCGGCATCGTCGGGCAACAGCGCCAGCGCCTGCTCGATATAGCCCAGCGCTTCCTGATAACGGTCGGTGCGATCAGCCAAGGTGTAACCCAAGGCATTGAGCGCCTGCCCATTCTTGGGATCGGCGGCGAGAATGGCGCGCAGATCCCGTTCCAGCACATCCAGCCGGCCGAGCTTCTCGGCCACCAGCGCCCGCGCGTAGAGCAAATCCTTGTCGTTGGAATGCAACGCCAGCCCCCGCTCCAGGGTATCGAAAGCCTCCTGATAGCGTTCGGCTTCGCGCAGCGCCTCGGCCTCGGCCTGATACAGGGTGATGCTGTTTTGCGGCTGGTCGCGACGCAAGGTCTCGAAGTGCTGGGCGAACGCGGCGGTCTCGCCCGCCTTGGCCAGCATGACGCCCTTGCGCAACTGGGCCGTCAAGTAACGCTCCTCGCCGGATACCCGCCCGTACCACTCGTTGGCCTTGGCGTAATTGCCGCGCTGTTCCTCAATCCGGCCCAGTTCGAAATAGGCATCCGCCAGCCGGACCTTGCGCTTGATCAAATCCAGAAAGTAGCTCTCGGCCAGGTCGAACTGGCGAGTTTCGGTCGCCAGCACCCCCAGCGCGTACACGGAATCGGTATCTTTTGGATTCTGGTTGAGCAGGGTGGCGAACTCGCGGCGGGCTTTGTCCAGTTGCCCGGCGTCCACCAGCAGGCGAGCGTAATTCATCCGCAGGTTGCGGTCGCGCGGCAGGGCGGCGACCGCCTTGGCCAGCCCCGCCAGCGCCGCATCGCGGTCGCCCTGATCCATCAGCAGTCGGGTGCGCAACAGATGGGCCAGAACCAGTTTGGGATCCTGAGCCAGCGCCCGCTCCAAGCTGGTCAGCGCCAACGCGCGGTCACCGGCGGCGGCAGCCAGCATCGCCAGGTAGTACTGGGCGAAAACCGAGCGCGGATGGCGGTCGCCGAACTGCCGCATCACCCGCAGAGCCGCCTGTTTGTCATCCACCTGACTCAGCAGTGAAGCCAAGGTGGCGAAACCCTGCTGCTTATCCTTCCCGCTGGCGGCCTGCCGCACCGCTTCCAGATGACTGGCGGCCTCATCTATCTGGCCGTTGCGCAGCAGCGCCAGCGCCAGCGCCTGACGGGATGGGTCGCTGGTCGGCGCCAGGGCGCGCCAGCGCCGCGTCAGATCCAGGGCGGCGGCGTTGTCCTTCATCAGCAGCGCCAGCATCGCCGCCCGCTCGGCCACCTGGGGATCGTCGCTGACGACGGCCACCTTGCGGTAATAATCCAGCGCCACATTCAACTGGTCGCGCTTGCCGGCCAGTTCCGCCGCCAGCACCTGATAGATCAGCTCGGCGCGGAGGCTGGGCTGCATGGCCGGTCGGATCGGGTATTCCGATGTGTCCGGCGCCTGCGCGTCGACCACGGTGGCGCAGCCGCTCAATAGCAGGCCGCTGAAACCCAATACTTTTAAAAGTCTGTTCATCACCAGAGCGCGTTGTGGTTCGGCAGCCGGGCAGGCCGCCCGAAACGGAGTGAGAGCGAAAACGGAACGCCGATTTTCATCTCGCGACGCGACCGTTCGCGGCCGTGGCATCATCGCTCGTTCACAGTATAATCCAACGGTGGTATGACCTTGCCATTCGCCCCTTCTATCCCGCAGAATCGTCTTAATTTTTCGGCTTCATCCGACCGTGCTCCATGCCCCTTCTGGCTCTTGGCCTCAATCACCGAACCGCTCCCGTCGGCGTTCGCGAACGGGTGGCGTTCGCGCCCGACCGGGTGGGTAACGCCCTGCGGGATTTGCTCGACCATGGCGGCGCCCATGAAGCGGCCATCCTGTCGACCTGTAATCGCACCGAGCTTTATTGCAACTTGAAAGACCGGGACGGCGGCCGAGTGGTGGAATGGCTGGGCGATTATCACTTGTTGCGGACGGCGGATTTACAGCCCTACCTGTATCGACATACCGACCAGCAGGCGGTGCGCCATATTCTGCGGGTTGCTTCCGGGCTGGATTCGCTAATACTGGGCGAGCCGCAGATTCTCGGCCAGGTGAAAGCCGCCTATCAGGCCGCCAACGGCGCCGGAACCCTGGGCGCCCGGCTGGAACGGCTGTTTCAGCATACCTTCGCGGTGGCCAAACAGGTGCGCACCGACACCCGCATCGGCGCCAGCCCGGTGTCGGTGGCGTTCGCGGCGGTGGGTCTCGCCAAGCAGATTTTCGCCGACCTGCCCAAGCGCGCCGCGCTGCTGATCGGCGCCGGCGACACCATCGAACTGGTCGCCCGTCACCTGCACGAAAATGGCGTCGGCCGGCTGGTGGTCGCCAACCGCACCCTGGAGCGGGCGCACGCCCTGGTCGCGCCATTCGACGGCTACGCCATCGCCCTGGACGAAATCCCCGCCCATCTGGGCGAGGCCGACATCGTCATTTCGTCCACGGCCAGCCCCGGCCTGATCTTGGATGTGGCGCGGGTCCGTCAGTGCCTGAAACAACGTCGCCGCCGGCCGATGTTCATGGTGGACCTGGCGGTGCCGCACGACATTGACCCGGCGGTCGCCGATCTGGACGATGTATATTTGTACACGGTGGACGATCTCAAGGACATCATCCAGGAGAACCTGCGTTCCCGGGAGGCCGCCGCCGAACAGGCCGAAGAGATTATTGACCATCAGGTCGAGCATTTCATGGGCTGGCTGCGCGCCCAGGACAGCGTCGGACGGATCCTTGCCCTGCGCCAACGGGCCGAGGCCGTCCGCGACGAGGCCCTGGCCCGCGCCCGGCGCCAACTGGCCCAGGGCAAGGATCCGTCCGAGGTGCTGGACCTCCTCGCCAACCTGCTGACCAACAAGCTCATTCATCCCCCCTGCGCCGGCCTGCGCGAAGCCGCCGCTCAAGGCGACGCCGATATGCTGAATCTGATCACCACGCTGTACCGTCTGGACCGCGACGGAAATCCCCACCGATGAATCCATCCATGCTGGCCAAGTTGGAGCAGTTGGCGGCCCGGCATGAAGAAGTCGGCGCGTTGCTGGCCACGGCCGAAATCATCGGCGATAACGACCGCTTCCGCGCCCTGTCAATGGAATACGCCCAACTGGAACCGGTGGCCGGCGGGTTTTGGGCCTATCGCCGGGTGCTGGACGATCTGGATGCAGCCCGCGATATGGCCAGCGACAGCGACCCCGATTTGCGCACGCTGGCGCAGGATGAATGGCTGGAGGCCGAGGCGCGTCGCACCCAACAGGAGCAGACGCTGCAACTGCTGCTGCTGCCGCGCGACCCGCACGACGCCGGCAACGTGTTCCTGGAAATCCGCGCCGGCACCGGTGGCGACGAGGCGGCGCTGTTTGCCGGCGATTTGCTGCGGATGTACGGCCGTTATGCCGAACTACGCGGCTGGCAATGGGAGATCCTCAGCGAAAGTCCCGGCGAGCACGGCGGCTACAAGGAAGCGATCACCCGCGTCATCGGTCAGGGGGCCTATTCGCGGCTCAAGTTCGAGTCCGGGGCGCACCGGGTGCAGCGGGTACCGGTCACCGAGGCCCAGGGCCGCATCCACACTTCCGCCGCCACCGTGGCGATTCTGCCGGAGTTGGCCGAGGTCGAGCAGGTCGAGATCAATCCCGGTGATTTGCGCATCGACACCTACCGCGCTTCCGGGGCGGGCGGCCAGCATGTCAACAAGACCGATTCGGCCATCCGCATTACCCATTTGCCCAGCGGCATCGTGGTGGAGTGTCAGGACGAGCGCTCCCAGCACAAGAACCGCTCGCGGGCGATGTCCCTGCTACAGGCGAAACTGCTGGCGGGGGAGCGGGAAAAGCAGCAGAGCGCCCAGGCCCAGGCCCGCCGGCTGCTGGTGGGCAGCGGCGACCGCTCCGAGCGCATCCGCACCTACAACTTTCCGCAGGGGCGGGTCACCGACCACCGCATCAACCTCACGCTCTACAAACTCGGCGACATTCTGTCCGGGAATCTCGATCCCATTATCGAGCCGCTGATTCAGGAATATCAGGCCGACCAGTTGGCGGCGCTGGCCGAGTGAGCGTCGCCTCCCTCCGCGAACTGCTCGCCGATGCCGCCCGGCGCTTGGCCGAAATCAGCGAAACGCCGCGGCTGGACGCTGAATTATTGTTGGCGGCGGCGCTGGATCGGCCACGCAGCTATTTACACGCCTGGCCGGAGCGGGTGCCGGAACCGGAGCAGGCCGCCCGCTTCGCCGCCTGGCTGGATCGTCGTCGCGCGGGCGAACCCGTGGCCTACATCCTCGGTCGGCGGGAGTTCTGGTCGCTGGGACTGGAAGTTACCCCGGACACCTTGATTCCTCGCCCGGAAACCGAATTGCTGGTGGAACTGGCGCTGGAACAGTTGCCGACGGACCGGCCGCTAACAGTGGTCGATCTCGGGACTGGCAGTGGCGCGATTGCCCTGGCGTTGGCGGTGGAACGGCCCATGGCGTGGATCGTCGCCACCGATCAAAGTCCGGCGGCGTTGACCATCGCCCGGCGTAATGCCCGGCGGTTGAACATCGCCAACGTTGAATTCCGCGAGGGCGACTGGTGCGCGCCGCTGGGAAACGAACGGTTCGACTTGATCGCCGCCAATCCTCCGTATGTCGCCACTGCCGATCCCCGCTGGCAATCCGATGAGTTGCGGTTTGAACCGCCGGCGGCGCTGACGAGCGGCGCGGATGGATTGGACGCCCTGCGCGCTATCATTGCCCAGGCCCCGGATTATCTAAAACCGGGTGGCTGGCTGCTGCTGGAACACGGCTATGATCAGGGTGAAGCGGCGCCGGCGCTGCTGCGGGCGCGCGGCTTCGTTGCGGTAAGCGACCATCGGGACGCGGCTGGCATCAGTCGAACCAGTAGCGGGCGCTGGCCACGTTGACGGATACGCGCCGGTTGCGCCGCGCTCGATTTGGAATTCGGCAACACGCGCATCCCTAATCAGGAGATCCATCATGCGCCCTGTTCTCTATCTCGTCATGGCTCTGATGCTCGGTCCGACGGCGCAGGCCCAGGTCTACAAATGGACCGACGCCAACGGCCAGGTTCACTACGACAGCAAGCCGCCGGACGAAGGGCAAGCGGCGCAAACGCTCGACATCCGGTCGCAACCCACCCCGGCCGGCGGCGTGGATAACGTCCAGGGTTTACAGCGGGCCACCCGGCAACTGCGCGAACTCCGGGCCACCAGCCGGGGCGTTCCGGTCAACGAACTCGACCGTCCCGCACCCCGGAAGAGACGTGGCGAATCCCGGGAGCCGGTCTATATCGGCTACGAGGACCGCGCCCGGATCGACAATCTCAACAGCGACATCCGGCGGCTGTCGTCCTCGACCTTCGGCAGCCCTGGCAGCCGCGCCCGGGAAATTCGCGCCGCCAGGGACGAACTGCGGCAAATCTATCGGAAGTACGGCATCAAGCCGTGACGGACGGATCAACGACAAAGGGCGGAGCCATCGGTGGCTCCGCCCTTTCCATGCGCCTCACGGCGCGGTTACAACGCGCTGGAACCGATTTCGCCAGTGCGAATCCGGATCGCGCGCTCCAGATCGTAGATGAAGATCTTGCCGTCGCCGATCTTGCCGGTGTTGGCGGTGGAACGGATCGCTTCCACCACCTTGTCCACCAGACTGTCATCCACGGCGATTTCCAACTTGACTTTCGGCAGAAAGTCCACCACGTACTCGGCGCCGCGATAGAGCTCGGTATGCCCCTTTTGGCGACCGAAACCCTTGACCTCGGTTACGGTGATGCCCTGTACGCCGATCCCCGACAGTGCCTCCCGCACATCGTCCAGCTTGAACGGTTTGATGATTGCAGCGACCAGTTTCATAAATACCCTCTCGCGTTCGCCTGACTCAAAAACATGTGGGAATATAACCGAAATCCGTAACATCGCGCGATTTTAGGCGGACATCGGACTCCCACGCCTTCCGATGCCCGCCAGCGACCGTTACAGGCTGTAACCACGCTCGTCGTGCAGAGCCAGATCCAGACCTTCGGTTTCCTGCTCTTCCTTGACCCGCAACCCGATCACGACATCCACAATCTTCAGAATCACGAAGCTGAGAATGCCGGAGTAGAGGAAGGTGAACCCCGCGCCCTTGCACTGCGCCCAGATCTGTCCGCCCAGGGTCACGCCATCCGCCAAGCCGACGCCGCCCATCATTTTATCAACACACAACCCGGTCAGGATCGCGCCGACGATGCCACCGACGCAATGGACGCCGAACACGTCCAGCGAGTCATCATAACCCAGAGCGCGCTTGAGCTTGGTGGAGGCCAGGAAACAGATCACGCCCGACGCCACACCGATCAGCAGCGCGCCCATCGGGCCGGCGGTGCCGGAAGCTGGCGTAATCGCCACTAATCCCGCCACCGCGCCAGAGGCGATACCCAGCACACTGGGCTTGCCGTGGGATATCCACTCGGCGAACATCCACGCCAGCGCTGCGGTAGCGGTCGCAATCTGAGTGACCGCCATCGCCATGCCCGCACTGCCGTTGGCCGCCACCGCGCTGCCGGCGTTGAAGCCGAACCAGCCTACCCACAGCATTGAGGCACCGATAACGGTGAAGTTGAGGTTATGCGGCGGCATGGCGGTATGCGGATAACCCTTGCGTTTACCGATCACCAGACAGGCCACCAAACCGGCGATACCCGCATTGATATGCACCACCGTGCCACCGGCGAAATCCAGAACGCCCCAACTACTGCCGATCAGCGAGCCGGCGCCGCCCCAGACCATATGCGCGACTGGCAGGTAGACCACCGTGAACCATGCCCCCATGAACAACAGCAGCGCGGAAAACTTCATTCGTTCCGCGAACGCGCCGACGATCAGCGCTGGGGTGATGATGGCGAAGGTCATTTGATAGGTCATGAACACCGTTTCCGGGATGGCGTTCGTCAACGTGGCGACGGGTTGCCACAAGCTTTCTACCGTGACGCCGCTCAGAAACGCCTTGGCGAGAGTGCCGATAAAGGAGTTCAGATTGATCTGCTTGTCCACCATTCCGGTGGTATCGAACGCCAAACTGTAGCCGTACAGCGTCCACAGTACCGTCACCAGCGCGGTGATGGCGAAACACTGCATCATGATCGACAGCACGTTCTTGGCGCGCACCATGCCGGCGTAGAACAGCGCCAGGCCGGGAATGGTCATGAACAGCACCAGGGCGGTCGAGGTCAGCATCCAGGCGGTGTCACCCGAGTTCAGTTCTGGTTTGGCGGCTTCCTGCGCCACCGCCAGCGCCGGCGCGAACCCCGCCAACAACCACAGCAGCCCACTCTTTGTTACTACTTGCTTTGTTATCGCTTGCATTGTTCTACTCATCATGTGGAGTTCCCCAAGGTTTTCGCACGCACGGTTGAACTATCGAAACTCGGTGGTTACAGCGCCTCCGGTCCGGACTGGCCGGTACGGACGCGGATGGCGCCTTCCAGGTCGTACACGAAAATCTTGCCGTCGCCGACCTTGCCGGTATTGGCGGCGCGGGTGATCGCTTCGATGACCCGCTCCGCCAGATCATCGCTAACGCCAACCTCGATCTTGATCTTCGGCAGGAAATCCACCACATACTCCGCGCCCCGATACAACTCGGTGTGCCCCTTTTGGCGACCGAAGCCCTTGACCTCGGTGACGGTGATCCCCTGCGCGCCCACCTCCGAGAGTGCTTCCCGAACATCGTCCAGTTTGAACGGCTTGATGACCGCGGTAATCAGTTTCATTGGGTCTAAGTCTCCTGTAGCTTGATGCCCCGAGGGGCGCGACGTGTTGCTTCGGCGTCTCGACAGTCTCACCCGCTAGCGCCGACCCTTCGTTTCGCCAGCAGCTAGCATATCGTGTGCCACTAAAAATAATGATTTTAAAAACAGTGGCTTGAGGTTCACCTATTGCCCATGGACCACCGGGTTTGGCTTCAGTCCGAATCCATGCCCAGGATTTTGCACTTTTTTGGTGCAAACCAATGGGCGCGCGCAAACCGGCAAAATCCCGTTAGACTTAAAGAAACCCTTTACCCTGGAGAAATCACGATGATCGACCCCAAGGCGTTCGATGACCTGGCCAAGCGTTTCGCGGAAGCGGTGCCACCCAGCTTTCGGCAGTTCCAGGCGGAGATGGAAAAGAATTTTCACGCCGCCCTGCAAGCGACCTTGGCCAAGCTGGAACTGGTGACGCGCGAGGAATTCGACGTGCAGCAGGCGGTGCTGGCCCGCACCCGCGCCAAGCTGGAAGAATTGGAAAAGCAGGTCACGGACCTGGAAACCAAAGTCACCGGCGGCAAACGCCGCAAGAGCGCGGAAAAACCGGCCGAACCGGACAGCGGCGAGGCTTAAAGACGCTACCGAAGCACCGGAACAGTGCAACACTGTCTCGCGAAGGCTGCTTGCGATGTTGGCCAGCCTCCGTGAGGCTTCTCACCCTCCACCCGCCAGACCGTCATGTCGCTCGCCATCGTTTACACCCGTGCCCAGGTCGGCATTGACGCTCCCCTGGTCAGCGTGGAAGTTCACCTGTCCGGCGGCCTGCCGGGGCTATTCATCGTCGGGTTGCCCGAAGCGGCGGTGAAGGAAAGCAAGGACCGGGTGCGCGGCGCGATTTTGAACAGCCAGTTCGAATTTCCCAGCCGGCGCATCACCATCAATCTGGCCCCGGCCGACCTGCCCAAGGAAGGCGGCCGCTTCGATCTGCCGATCGCACTGGGTATTCTCGCCGCCTCGGGCCAGATCAACCGGGAACGGCTGGGGCAGTACGAATTTCTCGGCGAGTTGGCCCTGGGCGGCGAAGTGCGCGGGATTCGCGGCGTGCTACCGGCCACTCTCGCCTGCCGCGCCGCCGGGCGTATCCTGCTGGTACCCGGCGATAACGCCGCCGAGGCGCTGCTGGTCGGTGGCGTCAAGGTGCTGGGCGCGGTCCATCTGCTGGAGGTCTGCCGGCAACTGGCCACCGGCGTCGCCCTGCAACCGCCGGTCCCTCAGCCGCGCCCGCCGCTGGCCACCCTGCTGGAACGGGATTTGAGCGACGTGCGCGGCCAGCAACACGCCAAGCGCGCGCTGGAAATCGCCGCCGCCGGCGGCCACAACCTGCTGCTGATCGGCCCGCCCGGCACCGGCAAGACCATGCTCGCCAGTCGGCTGCCGGGCATCATGCCGCCGCTAACCGAGGCAGAGGCGTTGGAAACCGCCGCCATCGCCTCGATCAGCGCCCAAGGATTGGACTTGAAGCAGTGGGGCGTCCGGCCGTTCCGGGCGCCGCATCACACCGCGTCCGGGGTGGCGTTGGTCGGCGGCGGCGGCCAGCCCCGACCCGGCGAGATTTCGCTGGCCCATCACGGCGTGTTGTTTCTGGACGAATTGCCGGAATACGACCGGCGGGTGCTGGAGGTCCTGCGCGAACCGCTGGAATCGGGGCGGATCACCATCTCCCGCGCCGCCCGCCAGGCCGATTTTCCGGCGCGATTCCAGTTGGTGGCCGCGATGAATCCCTGTCCCTGCGGCTACCTGGGCGACGCCGAACGGCGTTGCGCCTGCGGGCAGGAACAGGTGCGCCGCTATCGGGCGCGGGTGTCGGGGCCGCTGATCGACCGCATCGATTTACACATCGAAGTGCCGCGCCTGGCGCACCGGGTGCTGCGCGGCGATGTGGTGGAGGAAAGCAGCGCCACCGTGCGCGCCCGGGTGTGCGTGGCGCGCGACCGGCAACTGCAACGCGCCGGCAAACCCAACAGCGCCCTGGGCGTCCGCGAGATTGAGCGCTATTGCACCCTGAGCGAAAACGATCACCGGTTGCTGGAGCAGGCGCTGGAACGGCTGGGACTGTCGCCGCGCGCCTATCACCGGATTTTGAAGGTGGCCCGGACGATTGCCGATCTGGCCGGCAGCGACAGCATTAAAACGCCGCATCTCACCGAAGCCATCAGCTATCGCGCGCTGGATCGAAGCCTGGCGCACTGAACGCGGCCTCGAAACCGACAGCGGCCCGTCAAGGGAAAGACTCATAGCCCCTATTGATTTACGTTGAAAGCCGCGTTTAACTCGTCCAGCGCATCTCCCAGATACACTGCAAGCTGGCTCACGTTACTCAAAAAATCCCGACAGGCAATCAATCCAAAATCCAATGAATCCTGGTAACTGGTAACCGTAATGTTCAAATTTTGTCGTTTAAAAAGAGCGGATACTGGATAAATGCTCATCAGACGGGCGCCACTGAGATAAAGCGGAGATGGACTGCCAGGAACATTGGAGATCACCAGGTTAAATGGAGGATTTAAATAGGAATATAGGTGCAGCACCTGCGCCAGCAGCATGGGAAAGCCAGAAATAATGGTATAATTTTGCGCGGCTTGCGCTGATAGCTGATTTTGAATTGACTTCCCTTCAGTCGATGAATCCTTAATGATTTGAAGCCGCTGAACGGGATCTTCAACATGAGTCCCCAGATTGCAAAGGATAGCGCTGACTTGATTTCCATGAATGTCGCTATCCTTGGGGCGGATCGAGACCGGCACAAGAGCAACCAACGGTTTATCGGGTAGTTTGTTGGCTTCTTTTAAATACCGATGCAAGGCTCCAGCGCATACGCCTATGATAATATCATTGACTGTCGCCCGAGCGGCCTTCCCAAGCAACTTGAAGGATGTCAACGATAAGCTTTTTATGGCAAAACAACGACTTTTCGTGACTTCCATGTTGATTGCCGTCTTTGGACATTGAAAGGGCAGCGGAAAGGTCGTATTCCGACCTCTGATGGACTGGCGTCCTATGCGCATATAAGCGCCAGTCAGCTCATAAAGAGCTTCTATTTGATTTTTTACTGAACCCACCATTCCATAAAGCCGAGCGGGCAAGCTTGGTTTCGACCGGCTTTTTTTCTTTTTCTGTTCGCTAAATTCCCAAGGGAGGATTATCTCATTCACCATGGATGATTGACTAAGGGATTTTTCCAGGAGTTTCATGGCGGCGACGCCGTCAATAATACAGTGATGCGCCTTGAAATAGAGGGCAAAGCAACTGCCTTCCAATCCATCGATAAGATGACATTGCCATAATGGCCGGGCCTGATCCAACAGGCTTTCATGAAGACCGGAAATCAATGTCAATAATTGATCCATGCTTCCTGGCTGAGGCAATTGGGAGTAGCGAACATGATAGTTCAAGTCAAAATGTTGATCCTCGACTAGACTGGGAATTCCAAGTTTCAAGGGAGGATATCGCAATTTTTGATTAAATGGAGGCATGAATTTCTTGGCCCTCATGAATCTTTTGAACAACTCTTGTACAAAACTGGATCCGCTCCCCTCGGGCAATTGATAAATATGTAATCCACCCACATGCATTGGAGTCTCTGGAGTTTCAATTTGCAGGAACGCGGTATCAATGAGAGCCAATGGTTTCATCGCCATCTCCAGAAACATTAAGCGAGCTTCGTTCCCCCACGCGGCGGACCCTATTTCAATGCATCATTCTACATTCTTTATCGGCGGGCGATGCCACAACGGCCAAGCCCGCGCCTCCTCGCCGGCCACCGGCCAGCGCTCCGATCGTCATCATCGGGTAGGCTGCGGGGCGCGGCCCAAAGCGTCAGCGATAGGCGGTCAGGGTATAGGAGAACGTGATGCCAGCCTCGACCGAGGCGAGGGGATCGGCATCCTGGTTGAAGCGGACAAACACCGCGACATTATCGGCGCCCTCGTAGCTGGTGTAGGACTGCCAGAGCACCACGGTGTAGGGCAGACTGCTCTGGATATCGGAAATCAGCAGGGATGCCCGGTTGGCGTAATCGGCCGATGCATACTGGCGGTAATGCCCAAGCTTCCGATCCGACTGGACCAGAGCGAAGTCGGTCGCCGCGCCGAAAGCGGTGACCAGCGGCGGATCCTCGGGGCTGGCCGGTATGGCGAGCGGTTGGCGCCGTTGCGCGCCGGTCGGATACCAGGCGACGAACAGGTCGGCATCGTGCGCTTCGTCATCCGTCTCGCTGGGGGTGGCGCGCTCGTCCTTCCAGAACATCGAACTCAAGCCCAGCGGACCCACGCTCGGCTCGTGGGCGACCCGCAGCGGCAGGCGCGGGAACAGAGTCATGGCGACCCGCAGGGTGCTGGCTTCGCCCGGTTGCAGGGTGGCGGCGAACGCCGCCGCGTAGGCTTCGCCCTCCAGCAGACCCAGCAGGCGGAAGGCCCGCTCGTTCAGTTTCAGCAGATACAGCGCGCGGAGCTTGACGAAATCCTCGGTGACCTCGCCGACGTTGCGCACCCCCAGCCGGAACGAGGTACCGAAGCCCAGCGGCGGGAAACCGGACAGGCGCCCATAACCGTTGCCGCCCAGATGCAGAATCTGCGGCCAGCCGTCCGGACTCGTCTGACGGAAACCCACGTCCACCGCGCTGAGATAGCCGGCGGCGGCGGGAATGGGATCCGGCAATGGCGGTTCGATGGCGGGATCGCGGTAGTTGAAATCAGTCTCGCGATAGACCACCGGCGCGTAATTCCGGCGTCCAGGCTGATACATCCACAGCGCGAGCCGATCCTTTTCAAAGTTGCCGCGCGGGCTCGGCCGCAGCCACCAGACGCCGTCATCGAAGAAATTCTGGCCCGCCAGCTTGCCGTATTCGACAAAATCGAGTCCCAGCGGGCTGTCACCCTCTGGGGGATCCAGTTCCGCCACCGGCTCGGGCGCCGGTGGTTCCCACGCCGACTGGGAACGGGTGAAAGCTTCGCGGACCAGATCGTCGAATGTGGTCGCGGCCGTGGCGTCCACGCCAAACGCCAGCACGCACGCCAATCCCAGGGCGAATCGGGAAATGGACGAAGTGATGCCCATGGCCGCCCTCCTTTGATGGTTTTTTATGGGTTGAGTGGCGCTCATGAATGCACCGGCGGCCTGAACGCATCCTGAATCCCTGCAACCACTGACCCAAAAGCCGGCGCGTGGCGCTACTGCCGGGGACCGTCGGCGATATCCACCAGCGTGTCGCCATGGAAGGTGAGGATTTTCAGAAAGGTGCCGCGTCCCAGGCTGTATTCCCACTTGTAGACCGGAATGACCCGGCGGGACTCGGTTCCGTAGGTGGGCTGACTGGGATAGGGATAGGGTGGGACGGGGTTGAGGATCATCGCACCGTCGTTCCGGCGCACCACCTGCTCGATGAAACCATCCTGCCGAGCGCTTTGCGGCTCGCCGCAGATTTGCAGCACCCGCGACTGGGAATCGCCGGTGTTCACCAGATAGCCGCCGCAGCGGATGCTATCCGCGTTCGCCAGCGCGGGCAGCAGCAGAAACAAAGTTCCGAGCCGTCGCATGAAATTGCCTCCCTAGAACTTACGCATTGACAAGCATTGTATAATGTGCCTAGCAAGTTGAACCTTAGCCATGGATGTTTTCGTTGATGAGAGAAATCAGTCGCCCCTCTACAGCCCGTTGTACTTTAGCGACGTA
>JBATNZ010000140.1:0-2267 GCA_049290615.1 Candidatus Contendibacter sp. | reverse complement strand
GCCGATTCGGCGTTGGGAGGCAATCCATCATGATCGGCGGGCATGGGTGACGGTCCGTGGCGTAGCGTGGATTTCAACTGGCCCCCGATAGGGTTGCCAGCTTGGCAAGCAAACATTCTAGAATAGGCAAGATAATCGCGGTGCGTTGATGCCGGCGGAAATCCGTTGGGCCGCGCCGCCATCCGCTCCGGAGGATTCGTCCATGACCCGCAAGCCCTTCCGTTCGCTGCGTGCCCTGCTTGGCGCATTTCCCAGGCGCGCGCGCGCTGCGTCCAAATCCGCGTTCGGCGGCTGGGTCTGGCTGACGCCGCTGCTGTTGGGACCCGCCTGCGCCCTGGCGCTGGACATCGGCGAAATCCAGGTCCATTCCGCCTTGAACCAGTTGTTCGACGCCCGAATTCCGCTGCCGGCGCTCACGCCGGAGGAATTGGGCAAGGTCTCGGTCAAGCTGGCTCCAGCGTCGATGTTCAAGGAGTTCGACCTCGAACGGGCACCGACGTTGACGAATCTGGTGTTTTCGATTGAGTACAACGCCGAGGGACAAGTCTACGTCAAGGTGATCTCGACCAAGCCGATTCAGGAGCCGTCGCTGGGGTTGCTGGTGGAATTCGGCTGGCCGCGCGGCAAGACCTTCCGCGAATTCACCATCTTTCTCGATCCGGTCCGGCGGCTGGCTCAGCGGCCCGGCGAACGGAGCAAGACGGTGCTGGATGCGCCCGCCGCCGCGTCCGTGCCGCCGCCTCAACCGGTCCCGCCAACCGTTGCCGCAACGCCCGCACTCCAACAGGATATACCGGCTGACGGCAGCGCTGATCCGTTTCCCGTGGCGGTGGCGACGATCACCGCAACCGAAGCCGTCGAAGCGTCCGGGACGGCGCCGCTCTCGGTGGAAGCGGCGCCGGCTCCGGTACGGATTTACCGGCCGGGCGATACTTACGGGCCGGTGGCGGTGGGCGAGGGCCTGTGGGGCATCGCGCTCAAGGTGCGCCCCGATCCCACCATCACTCGCGAGCAGATGATACAGGCCCTGTTTCAGGCCAACCCTCATGCATTTAGCAAGGCCGGGATCAGCGGGTTGAAGACCGGGGTCATGCTGCGCCTCCCGAGCTTCCAGGAGATCGCCGATATTACCGGTTCCACTGCCGCCCGGCATCTGGCCGGGATCGAGCAGACGGCGGCGGTGACGGCTACTCCGCCCAGTCCGCCGTCCGGGACGACGGAATCGCCGGTTTCCAAGGCGGTGACCGGCATTCCCGAAGTGTTTCCGCTGGAGTCGCCGGCGCCGCTCGAACCGATAGCGACTACGACCGCCCCGGCCGCGCCAGCGCTGGAGCTAGAGGGCGCCGTTGCCGTATCCGCCGCGCCGCCCAGCGATGTCCCGACGGAACCGGTGCTGATGGTGGAACCGGTTTCGGTCACCCCGCTGCTGTTCCTGGCGGTCTCGGAGATGGTGGCGGCCGTCGCCCAGCCTCCCGCCATGGCGGTTTCGGGGGCCGAAGTCGTGACGCCAAAACCGAAACAGGAAGTGTCCGCCACGCCTGAATCGTCGGTGGCGGTTTCCGCGGTTGAGGCGCCCGCGCCGGTGTCAACCGCCACGCCTGAACCGCCGGTGGCGTTTATGGATACCGCCACCTTGCTGGCCGCGGTCGAGAAGCACTCGCCGCGCATGGAGCGGGACTTGCTGTTGCAGGCGTATCTGGTGAGCGATGTATCGGTTCCGATGGGCGCCACGTTCACCGAGTCGTTACCGAAGCTGGCCATGCCGGCTAACGTGGTCGCATTGTCATCGGCGGTGGTGGGAGCCGAGGTTTCCGCGCCTGCTGTTTTGGACTCGCCACGACTGCTTGCGGCGAGTCCGGTGGAGCCGTCGGTTAAAGCAGTCGAGCCGCCCCCACGCTCGTACAAAGGCGGCGATCAATACGGTCCCGTCGCACCGAACGAACGACTGTCGGATATCGCCATCAAGGTCCGCCCCGATCCGGGTATTAGCAGGGAGCACATGGTGAAATCTCTGCTCAAGGCTAATCCACAGGCATTTTCCAGATCCAATAGCATGAACAGTTTGAAGGTCGGGGCAACCCTGCGGATTCCGACCTTGCAAGAGATCGTGGATTACACCGGTTCCAAGGCGGCTAATCAGCTATTGAAACAACGGCAGACTGCCGAAACACCACCCGCGCCGGAACCCGCTGCTGTTCCACCCGCGCCGGAACCCGCTGCTGTTCCACCCGCGCCGGAACCCGCTGCTGTTCCACCCGCGCCGGAAC
>JBATNZ010000139.1:0-3858 GCA_049290615.1 Candidatus Contendibacter sp. | reverse complement strand
TGGCCGCCTGGGAACAGGCGCGCAATGCCGACCCCAGGCCAGTCAATTGGCGATTCACTACCCCCGATGCCCGCATCAAACTCAAGCGCCTCTATCCATCAATTGAGAACGGTTGAACCACTAGCCCGAACAAGCCGACATGGTCAAGACCCGTTTCGCCCCCAGTCCCACGGGGTATCTGCACATCGGCGGCGCACGCACCGCGCTGTTTTCCTGGCTGTACGCCCGCCGGCATGGTGGCCCCTTCGTGCTGCGCATCGAGGACACCGACTTGGAGCGATCCACCCCCGAGGCGGTGAACGCCATTTTGGAAGGCATGAACTGGCTGGGGCTGGATTACGACGAGGGGCCGTTCTACCAAACCCAGCGGTTCGACCGCTATCAGGAGGTGTTGCGCCAGTTGTTGCGGGATGGCCATGCCTACTACTGCTATTGCACCCGCGAAGAGCTGGAAGCGCTGCGCGCCGAGCAGATGGCCCGCAAGGACAAGCCGCGCTACGACGGCCGCTATCGCGACTATCAGGGGCCGCCACGTCCGGGGGTGGAGCCGGTGGTACGGTTCAAGAACCCGCTGAATGGCCAAGTCGTGGTCGAAGATCTGATTCGCGGCAACATTTTGTTTCAGAACGCCGAACTGGACGACCTCATCATCGCCCGCGCCGACGGCAGTCCGACCTACAATTTCTGCGTGGTGGTGGACGACATGGATATGGACATTACCCATGTGATCCGCGGCGATGACCACATCAACAACACACCTCGGCAGATCAACATTCTCAAGGCGCTGAGCGCGGCGGTTCCCCACTACGCCCACGTACCAATGATTCTGGGACCGGACGGTCAGAAGTTGTCCAAACGCCACGGCGCCGCCAGCGTCATGGAGTATCGCGATCAGGGTTATCTGCCGGAAGCGGTGCTGAATTTTCTAGTGCGGCTGGGCTGGTCGCACGGTGACCAGGAGATTTTTTCGCTGGACGAGATGGTGGAATGCTTCGATCTTGATGGCTGCAACAAGGCGGCGTCGGCGATTAATCCCTCCAAACTGATCTGGCTGAACAGGCACTATCTGAAAACCCTGGATCCCGCCCATGTCGCCCGCCATCTGAGTTGGCACATCGGCCAGTTGGGGATCGACCCCAGCGAGGGACCGTCTTTACCCGAGGTGGTCAAGGCTTTCGCCGAGCGTTCCGATACCCTGAAGGAGATGGCGCGGGCCGCCAGCTTTTTGTACGGTGAGTTCGACGCCTATGACGCCAAGGCAGCCAGCAAAAATCTGACGACCGCCGCCGCCGCACCGCTGCGGGCCGCGAGCAAAGCGTTGGCCGCTTTGCCGGAATGGCGAGCCGAGCCGATCCATGTGGCGGTGAGCCAGGTAGCGGAGGAGGGCGGGCTGGTGCTGGGCAAGGTGGCGCAACCGCTGCGAGTGGCGGTGTCCGGGACGGCGGTGTCGCCGCCGATAGATACCACGCTGGAGTTGCTGGGCCGGCGGAAAACCATGGCGCGGATCAAACGGGCACTGGACTTCATTGATCAGCGCGCTGATGAATAATGAGATTGGAAAAAGTTGACAGAAACGTGTGAATCCCTTAGATTGCGCGTCTCCAATTAACGGGGCCATAGCTCAGCTGGGAGAGCACCTGCATGGCATGCAGGGGGTCGGCGGTTCGATCCCGCCTGGCTCCACCAAAACCAACCGTCATCGCGTTTGACGGTTTATTTTTCCCGCCTTATTGTCCCCATCGTCTAGAGGCCGAGGACACCGCCCTTTCACGGCGGTAACAGGGGTTCGAATCCCCTTGGGGACGCCAATCGAATCAGGTAGTTACCTGCCAAATTGCCGCGCTTTCGGGTGGCGTGTCTAGGATTAGTCTAGAATACGCTACCGTTTGCGGCGGTTCGGGGTTATGGCGGTTCCTCAGTGTGTAGGTAATGTCCGCCACATTGCAGGATCGCGATTTCGTCGTTCTTCACGGCATACACGATCCGGTTGGCGTCATCAATTCGCCGAGACCATTGACCGGACAACTGGTGTTCCAAGGGCTTCGGCTTGCCGATTCCTGCAAGCGGGGACCGCTGAATGTCCTGAATCAACCGGTTGATCTTCTATTTATGATATACCATGCCCTGGTTTCCACAAGAACCGACGAAGAACCTTTATTGTTTTAGCCTTTTCCGAAGATCTAACACCGTTGCTTTCCATTTCTCGATGTCATCGCTTTCTGTCCAAAGTTCAAGAAGTTCAGATTGCTTCAATGTAGAGTCGATCAATCTGAGCGCTAAAGTAATAAGTTCATCTGTCTTCGTTTCTTTGTTTGCCTCAACCCACTCTTTCACTTCCTTGGGGATATCTGGTGATGGATGTCCTTTGAGTGCGGCGACTACTTCGGTTGCTGCAAGCCCCTCCTCTGAATCAGGTGCTTCATAGCCACTTTCAGGGTCAGGTTCTCTGTTCAGTGTTTCGAGTAATAGGCTGTCTCCTTCGGATTCTTGAAGAGAAAATATCCAATCGCTGGCTGTATCATTTTCAAATGCCTTAATTCCCCATGTGCCCATTATATTCCTCATTTTTCTTGTGGCCCAACGGTGTGCGAAGCGCCGACGAACGTTTGAGTTCAGGGGCGGCCGGAGCGCGAAGCACGGAGGGTGCCGGCAAGCGCAGCTTGCCGGTCGTCCCTTGGAACGAAAGGTTATGCATCAGGCCCCTCGGCATGCTTTTGCAGAGAGGCCAATGACAGAACTATTCCTTCGACAGACAGATAAACGGGCTCTCCTATTTCGGTGCGGGTGAGCACACTGCGGCGCAACGCACTAGCCACGGCGAATGCGGCATCCATCACGGTGTACCGGCTATACAGCTCTCGTGAAATGCCCTGGTGGAACTCATGAATCTTCTCGTTTAGTGTGAAGACGTCTACTGCACCGCTGGTCCAGCGCGAAAACTCAGTTTGAAGTGCTTGAGCTGCGACAGAAAGTTCTCGTTCGTAGGCAATCCCGGCGAATTGGCGGAGTGCTTTCTGAACGTTCTTTGAGATTTTCTTCGTCATGGTGATGACCTATCTGAATGAGGCATAACGCTGAAACTCACCCGCCCGCGCCCACCACAAAACTTGAAAACATGAAATAGCTTGCGGGCGCGGGTCGGGTGGAGCGCCAAGTTAGAAAACCGATTTTCACCAGACAATTCTTGAATAAGAATATCCAAAATTATCTAATGCTTTTTCGAACTGTTTTGCTTGTGCAGCCCAATCGGAGTAAAGGCGGACACCATATGGCTTGTTTGCGTCAGAAGGTAATTGATCCTCATAAGCAAGGCAGGTTTTTATTCGTTCATACAATACAGCTTCTACAGGAGCGGGTTTTAATTGGCTATCCGATGTGTCTGCCAGTATGATTGGTGTAAATAATTCGTTCCGCTTAGTAAGCTCTATTTCGATTTTGTCGAGATGTTCTTTCCAGTCGGGATATTCTCGAACCCATCCGATTACCCACATGTTGCATCGCGGCATAGTAAGCGATTGATCCGATTTGATTTGATTTTATCTCAAACACCCAATTTTTGGAGTCTATGAGAATCAACAAGTTACTGAATTGTGGGTAATCGGATGTTCTCGAACCCCATAAGGTTTCATTGTGCTTTGAGGAGTTCTGTCATCTTCTTGAAGGTAACGCTCGATTGTACTATGAAAGTCTTTTAAAGTTGTTGTAGATAGCTTGTCGTACATCATAATTAGTCCTTGTGGCTTGTTCTGTTTTCTAACGGGACGACGAAGTCGCCCCGAAGGGGTGACGTTCCAACGAGGGTTCGACGGCGTTTTTCGCCGAGAACCCGAAGTTGGCTCAACTCGCGCCCCGTTCGTC
>JBATNZ010000138.1:0-1803 GCA_049290615.1 Candidatus Contendibacter sp. | reverse complement strand
GTACACTTTCGAGCAGCGGCATCGGGTCATCCCTCGGATTCGGTGTGGGTTCACAACTTCACCTTATCCACAACTGACCCGGTGCCGCTACCCCGCTGACTGTGCCCCCTCAAAAACTGTCCGAACTATTGATCATGGAAACGGATACCCACTCCCGTTAGGCCGTTCCCAGATAATGCCAGGCGCGGGCCTTGAACAGGCAGTAGACGGCGTCGCCTTCCATCAAGCCGAGATCTTGGACGGCCTTGACGGTAATTTCGGCCAGGATCGGTACGCCGACGTCCACCTCCGCCAACACGCGGTCGGCGATCCGCCGCAGGCCCAGGATGCGGCCCGGCACCTGATTTTGAATGGTGATGTCGGCCACGTGATGGCGGGCCAGGGCGACATCGGTGGCGCGCAGCGCAATCCAGGTCTCGGTTCCCGGCGGCAGGGCGGACAGCGGCAGGTGCAGTTCGTGATGATCGTATTGCACCGTGGTACAGCCGATATCCGGTTCGTGTCGGCCAACCGTCACCTGCAACACGTTTTCCAGGCCCAGCGAGCGCGCCAGCCCGAGAATGTGATCCTGGCGGATCACTTCCAAAAACGGACCCTGGCCCAGAATGCGGCCCTGTTCCATGATCGCCAGATGCGGGGTCAGATACAGGATTTCATTGATGGCGTGACTGACGTAGAGCATCGGTAGGCGCAACTCGTCCCGTACCCGCCGCAGGAAAGGCAGAATCTGCTGCTTGCGGCCTTCGTCCAGCGCCGCCAGTGGCTCGTCCAGCAACAGCAGGCGCGGCGAGGCCAACAGCGTGCGGCCCAGCGCCACCCGCTGTCGCTCGCCGCCGGACAGATGGCGCGACCGACGGTGCAACAGGTGGCCGATGTCCAACAGTTCGATAATTTGTTTCGGCGAGAATCGCCGTTGCGCTGGCGGCAACAACTTGAAGCCGTACAACAGATTGCGTTCGACCGAGAAATGGGGGAACAACTGGCTGTCCTGGAACACCAGTCCGACTCGGCGGCGATGCGGCGGCAGATCGATTCGCTGGTGCGCGTCGAACAGCGGAACGCCGTCGAGGTTAATGTAGCCGGTTTTTGGGCGCACCAGACCGGCGACAGCGCGGAGCAGGGTGCTCTTACCGCAACCGGAGGGGCCGAACAGCCCGCTCACCGGTTGCTCCAGCGTCAATTGGCCTTGCAGGGTGAAGGAACCTTGATGGAGTTCGAGATCGAGATCGAGCATGGTGCGCGGCAGGCCAGTCCGGCGGGGTCAAGGTTGCAGTGAAATTGATAATGCCGCCGGAGCAGGGATTCGCGGCCGATCCGCATCGACAGCCGATATTGCTCTAGCGCGTTGAGATGCTCACCAATAGGCTTCGCTATGCAACGAACGTTGGCCGTTCATGCCTGGTTTCTGCTCCGCTCGGCGGGCACGTAGAGTTGTTCCAGCAAATATTTTTTGAACTCGGCCACATAGGGTTGATTTTTGAGCGCTTCTTCCATGCACAACAGCCACGCATCGCGTTCGCTGGAACCGATTTCGAAACGAGCATGTGCTTGAGGTATGTTGATCGGGCCGTATTTTTCCGCGTAAAGTTTTGGGCCGCCCAGCCAGCCGCACAGGAAACGAGCCAGTTTGTCTCTCGAAACGGTCAAATCTTTCGGGTGCATGGCCCTGATTTTTGCGCAGTCGTTCACCCCCCTGGCTGCGGCAGGGGTGCGAGGGGGCGACCGGCGCGCCGGTCGGCGATAGCCGCTGCAATATAGGGCCAGGGCGAGTGGCCGCGTTGCCGGCAGGTGTCGATGACGCTG
>JBATNZ010000137.1:0-10687 GCA_049290615.1 Candidatus Contendibacter sp. | reverse complement strand
CCTGTTATGCGTGTACGCGACCACCGCCGCGCACTTTGGCCAATTTTTGTGATTTTTTCATTTTTTTCATTAGCTTATCCATAGGCTGTTGGAATGAACGTTCGCGTTCAGCGGCTGCCGAAGGCAGTCCGCTGGAACGCGGGGTTAGCCGGCAACGATCAAGCTTTCCAGTAAGGTCTTCAATTGCTTGGCTGATTGGACGTACCTTTGGGCAGCAGTGACCGATGGTTCAAAACCGTGCTCGTGAACTACTTGATTGCGAAGAGTCCGAAGGGACTGAAGTGTGTAGGAAGCTTCGGCTGAAAGAAGCTTGGCCTCCAAGACCTCGTTGACAACTTGAGTGGCGCGCATTGGCGCCGCAGGACCATTGGGCCGGCGCTTGGAAAGTGCCTGGTTTGCAGCAATCTCCACCTCGCGCCAGGACTCAAGAATTGCTGACCGCGGATGGAACTTTGCAAGTTGACGAACAACATCATCGTCCGGGTCGCTTAGTGCGCGCGCAACTGAAGGCGCGGGTAGCGAGGTTGCCTTTGTGCTCATTTCTGAAACAGCACGTTCGAACTCGGCTTCTACAGGGCCAGCCTTAAGCTTCCTCAAATACGGCAGGAGCGCCCGAATTTCGGCACGCATGAAGAGGATGATTGCGAATGCCGCAAGCGGCCAAGCGGCGTGCTCAAGCAACTTCGTGATGAAGGTGAGATTGTCCATACTTACCGGCTAACGGGGCGGCGGATAAGCCGCGAAGGGCGGGAAAGCTGCAGGCTTTTCCGCCCGGAGTCGGCTTGATCCGCTTGGTTGTGCGGCGCTTCGCGCCGGGCAACCAGCGGATGTCATCCGCCGCCCCGTTGTCGCGGGCGCGAAGCGTCCGCGACAACAAGTGATTATGCAGTTTCCGCCTATCTACAACAATCCGCTAAGGTTGACAAGAATTCTTTGATCTTGTTAGCCTTTATCAGCAGTATATCATTCATCGCAAGCCCTACCGTCCTGGAAATCCCGACATGTTCGCCGTTCCCCGGAGCTAACTCGTCGCTACAAGAGGGCGGTTGACGCAGTAGAACATCATGGCCGGGCAGCGTCCTCACTATCACCAGTGGCTACACTATTGCCTGGACTTCCGCCACAGGTACGGCTTTGCACCGACGGATCGACTGGGTTTGCCTGCTTTTCAGGAAAGGAAGGGCTGGAACCGGGGATTCGGGTCTTGCCGCGAGTGCGGTGAACGCCCGCCACGCTTACCGCCACGCCACCACCTCGCCCAGCCGCCGACGCGAGCTGGGTTCGGGCAGTTCCGCCGGGTAGCCCAAGCTCATCAGGGCGATGGGAACCAACCCCGGTTCCAGGCCCAGCACCTCGCGCACCTGCTCTTCCTCGAAGTAGCCGACCCAGGTGGAACCCATGCCGGCGGCGACGATGGCCAGTTGGGCATAGGCGGCGGCGATGGTGGCGTCCTGCACGGCGTACAAGGTGGCGCCGCGCTCGCCGAAGGCGGTCGCCGAGCGCGCCGGGTCGGCGCAGAACACCAAGCACACCGGCGCCTCAGCGATGAAGAGTTGTTCGTGGGCCACATGGACCAGCGCCTGGCGTTCTGCGGGATCACGCACCACGACGATGCGATAGGACTGCAAGTCACCCGCCGATGGCGCGGCGCAGGCCATTTCCAGAATGGCATGCAGCTTCTCGGTCTCGACCGGCATGTCCGGCTGGTATTTACGGATGGAATGACGATGACGGACGGTTTCGAAGAAATCCCACATGGCGCGGCCCTCGCGTGGTGATGAACTTCGGTTGGAAGACTCGATCCAATCGCCGCTTAGCCGGCGGCCTTGACCAGTGCGTTCAGCTTCGGCAGTTCCGGCGATTGCGGATAGTTGCGTTCCAGAACCCGCAGGCTGTCGGCGGCCAGTTGCGGCATGCCCATCTTGACGTAGGCCTGGGTCATAATGCCGAGCGCGTCCTCGACCGCCGGGGTGCGGGCGTAGGTTTCCAGCACGTACTTGGCGCGGTTGGCGGCCGCGACGTAAGCGCCGCGCCGGAAGTAATAGTCGGCGACATGGACTTCGTAGGCCGCCAGGTTGTTATGCAGGAACTGCATCCGCTGACGGGCGTCCTCGGCATATTTACTATCCGGGAATTTCCGCGCCAGTTCGGAAAAATCGTTGTAGGACTGCCGGGCGGTCGCGGTATCGGTTTTGGCGCGGTCGCTGGGCGCCAATCGGTCGATGATCGTTTTGCTGCGCTCGAAATTCACCAATCCCTTCATGTAATAGGCGTAGTCCACGTAGGGATGCCGCGGATTGGCCTTGATGAAGCGGTCGGCGGCGGCGATGGCGGCGTCCGGCTCGTTGTCCTGATACTGAACGTAGATCGTGTCCAGTTGCGCCTGCTGGGCGTAGCGGCCGAACGGATAGCGAGCCTGAATCTTGTCCAGATATTCGAGGGCGGTCTTGTAGTTGCCATCGTTGATGGAACTCTTGGCCTCGCTATACAGGCGCTGGGCCGACCAGCCCTTGGTTTCGTCGATTTTTTCCGGGAGCAGGGAGCAGCCGGCCAACAGGGTAACGGCGAGCAGGCCCGTGAGAAACTGTTTCAGTATGCGGTGCATGGATGACGGCATGGAACGGCGGTTGTCGGGAGTAAAATGAATCATGAAAACCAGTATAACGCCCGAACCGGCAAAAACCATCATGCCGCCGACCGAACGGATCGCCTGCCAGATCCCCGCGAGTTACGCCGGGATGCGGCTCGATCAGGCGCTGGCGGATTTGTTGCCGGCCTATTCTCGCAACCGCCTGCAACAGTGGCTCAAGGCGGGTCAATTGCGGGTGGATGGCCAGGTTCGGCGGCCTCGCGCTCCAGTCGCCGGCGGCGAGACGGTGAGCGGCGAATGGGCGCTGGAGGTCGAAATCGTCGCCGTGGCCCAGGCCATTCCGCTGGATATCCGCTACCAAAATGCCGATCTGCTGGTGATCAACAAGCCCGCCGGACTGGTGGCGCATCCCGCCGCCGGCAACCGCGATGGCACCCTGGTCAACGCGCTGCTGTATCACTTCCCGGAACTGGCGACCCTGCCACGCGCCGGGTTGGTGCATCGGCTGGACAAGGATACGACCGGGCTGCTGGTGATCGCGCGCAGCCCGCGGGCGCATACCGCGCTGGTCGAGCAGTTGCAGGCGCGGCGCATCGAGCGGGAATACCTGGCGGTGGTCAACGGCGCACCGGTGGCGGGCGGCACGGTGGACGCGCCCATCGGTCGCCATCCGGTGGATCGGCAGCGAATGGCGGTGACTCCGGGCGGCAGGTCGGCGGTGACCCACTATCGGGTGCTGCGCCGGTTTCGCGCCCACGCGCTGTTGCGGGTCAAGCTGGAAACCGGCCGTACCCATCAGATTCGGGTCCACATGGCGCACATCCGTTTGCCGCTATTGGGCGATCCGGTGTACGGCGGCCGACCGCGCCTGCCGCCGCAAGCGTCGTCGGGTTGCATCGAGGCGATTCGGAACTTTCGCCGGCAGGCGCTGCACGCCGAGCGGCTGGCCTTGACCCATCCTGGCACCGGCGAGCGGCTGGAATGGCGGGCGGAGATGCCGGCCGATCTGGCGGAGTTGCTGGCGGCGCTGGGCGAAGACGCGGACCAGCGACATGAATGAGCTACAACCCGAATCTTTGATCGTTCCCAACTGGCCGGCGCCGACGCAAGTAAGGGCGGTGAGCACGACTCGTCTTGGCGGGATCAGTTCGCCACCTTACGACAATCTGAACTTGGCCGAGCATGTCGACGATGATCCGGCTTGCATCGCCGAGAACCGGCGACGGCTGGCGGCGATAGCCGGGTATCCTGCCGAACCGGCCTGGTTGCAACAGGTTCACGGCAATCGGGTGGTCGCCGCCGAGACGGTCCGCGCGCCAGTCGTCGCCGATGCCGCCTGGACCCGCCGGCTGGGCCAGCCCTGCGTGGTGATGACCGCCGATTGCCTGCCGGTGTTGCTGTGCGACCGCGCCGGTACGGTGGTGGCCGCCGCTCATGCCGGCTGGCGCGGGTTGGTGGGCGGCGTAATTGCGGCGACCGTGGCGCACATGAACGTGCCGCCGATGGAGTTGCTGGCCTGGTTGGGACCGGCCATCGGTCCCGATGCGTTCGAGGTTGGGGAGGAGGTGCGGGCGGCGTTTCTGGCGCTGGATGCTGGGAACGCGAGTTGTTTTCAATCCTCGCCGGCTGGCCGCTGGCTGGCGGACATCTACGAACTGGCGCGGCGGCGGTTGCGGCGGTTGGGGGTGACGGCGGTTTACGGCGGTGACGGTTGCACCTTCAGCGAGCCGGTGCGGTTTTTTTCCTACCGCCGCGAGCATCGCACCGGGCGGATGGCCAGCCTGATCTGGTTGTCCGCGGTTGCGGCGTCCGGCGTGTAGCGGTCCAGCAGCCGTTCAAGTCGAGGCAGGCTTGGGCCAGATCAGTGATTTATTCGTTGTCGCGGACGCTTCGCGCCCGCAGCCTCAATGGCCTCTGCGCGGTTGAACTGAATAACGTGAGTTCTGGCTATTATTCTTCAGCGTCCGTCTGGTCGGGCAGCGTGTCGTCGTTGGCCGTGGCGCTCGCCCCGTCGTGCTTGCGACCGAAGTAGGCCCGGAACAGGTCAAGTTCGATGTCGCAGCCCGCCTCGTCGAAACCGGCATCGCGAATAGCCTGGATGATGGCTTCGGGCGGGACACAGTTCTCGATGGTGTCCCAGTAGTAGCGCATCAGGGTTTGCAGATCCCGCTGACCGGTGGTCAGCCGACCGAGCAGCGGCACCAGCCGTCCCAGATAGAATTTGAGCAGGGCGCGCTTGACGGGGTGAGCGGGCCGGGTGATTTCCAGGATCAGCAGCACGCCGCCTGGCCGCAGCACCCGGTGAAATTCGCGGAAGGTGGCGTTGAGGTCGGCAACGTGGCGCAGCGCATAGCCCATGCTGACCAAATCGCAACAGGCGTCGGCGGCCGGCAACTGCTCCATCAAGCCCTGCACCAACGGGATATCCAATAACCGGCGCACCTCGGCCAGCATCCCGGCGCTGATGTCCAGCCCAATCACGGCGTGCCGGTCGCCGGTGATGGCCAGCGCCTGCCGAGCCACCAACCCGGTGCCGATAGCGACATCGAGCACGGTCATGCCGGGACGCAATCCTACCCGCAGCAGCGCCCGGCGACGGTACCAACTGCCGGAACCGAACGACAGCAGTCGGTTGACATGGTCGTAATAACGGGCGGTGCGGTCGAACAGCCCGCGCACGAAGGCCGGCCGTTGCGCCAGATCGGGATAATAGTCCGGCAGCGCCGGATGTGGTTCGAGCGGTTTTTCGGGATTCACGGGGCAATGTCCTGAGAGACTGTCTAAAAACCCCTCGCCCGCAGGCGGGAGAGGGGCAGGGGTGAGGGTTGTTTTTCAATCGCTTGGCTCGCCAGAGGCTGTCCAAAAACGCCTCTGAGGCGGTTCACGGAGCGGCATTGGCCGCCAGTCCTTCAATTTCGATCAGCAAATCCTGGCGACAGATGTCGGCGCGCACAAACAACAGCGGTACGTCAGGCCCGAACGCCCCGGCGATCCGCTCGCGCAACGGCGCCGGGTCGAGGTCCGGCCGCACGTACACCCGAAACAGCACCGGGCGCAGCGGCGCCGGCGTCCGCTGACTGGCCTGGGCGATCAGCGCCTCCAGATTCAGCAGGGTTTCGTCCAGTTGCGCCATCAGTTCGAGGTGCCGGCTGGCATGGCCGACGACGCTGGCGGTGCCGGAAATGTAGAGATGATGATTTCCTTCGCCCCAGCGTTTGAGAATGGCCCGCGAGAACGAGGGGCTTTGTGGGCCGTACTGGGTCGGATAATGGAAGGCGCTGACCTGACGGGGATTTTCGATTTGCCAGCCGGTTTCCCGGGCGGCCAGCGCGTACAGCCGCAGGCCGGGTTGCCGGGTTCCGATAGCGCAGGCCGCCGGCAGGTGAGTCTCAAGCTCCGCCCGTTCCGCCAGCAGGGCCGAGTGCCGGCCCACGCAAAACGCGCGGTACCGCTCCAGGCCACCGGCGTCCTGGTTGATGGCGGGGAAATAATTCCAGATGCGCAGCAAGCGCGGATAGCCCCGGGCGCGGGCCGCCGCGAACAGCCGCTGGTAGGCGGTGATGGTCAGGGGACTCAGAACGTCCGGGGCCGGTTCGTCCAGATGGAGGTGCAGAAACAAGGCTTCGCCGTTGTCCGCGTAGCACACGCCCCCCAGAACGCCAGCGCGCGCCGGCCGCGCGCCGAGCCAGACCTCGGCGGTCGCGGTTCCGCCCAGTTCGGGCACGGGGATGACGCAAACGCGCGGGTCGGCGAGAGGCGCGGTCGGTGCGCCGAACCGGATCAGCGCCAGCAGGCGGTCATCGTTCAACCAGGCGCCGGCTTGCGCGTCGTCGCCATAAAAGACGGTGAAGGGTGTCATGCGATGGGTCGCGCGAATTGGGCCAGCCCGAGGCAGGATGGCGGGGCGGTTGGCCCGGGCGGCGGGGATGGCGGGGCGGTTGGCATTTATGCTGCGAAATTGGATGGTTGCGAGTTTTAGCTTTGGGGCATGGTATAGTTTAGCGACGAATTCGCAAGCCCTGATAGCACTGTCGCTGATCAGTACCCCATCCCATCCTTACGAGGTCACACATGGAAGCTCTCTCGCCATTCGAGTTGGAGGTGGCTCGACTGTTGGTTGAGACCCTGCACCTGGAAGACATCCAACCGGAAGACATCGCGCCGGAGGAGCCGTTGTTCGGCGAGGGGCTGGGCCTGGATTCCATTGACGCGCTGGAGCTGGCGCTGGCGATTTCCAAGACCTACGGCTTTCAACTGCGCTCCGAGGACAAGGACAACCGGCGCGTTTTCGCTTCGCTGCGGGCGCTGAGCCAGCACATCGCGCAATTGCGCACCTGCTGAGAATCACCGCCGCTCCGTCGGATGGCGCGCGTGGGGATCGTTGATGAACCGGAATTGGGCGCGGTTGCCGGAACGGGGCAACCCCCTGGTGTTGCGGCTGATTCTGTGGATCGCCCTGCATATCGGCCGGCCGGTGGGCCGCGCCCTGCTGTATCCCATCACCCTGTATTTCCTGGTGACCGCCACGGCGGCGCGGCGCGGGTCGCGGCTTTTCCTGCGGCGGGCGCTGGATCACGAGCCGGGCTGGCGGGATGTGTTCCGTCACATCCACTGTTTCGCCGCGACTATTCTGGATCGGGTGTATTTCCTGACCGGGCGGTTCGAGCGCTTCGAGATCCAAATCCTTGGCGATCAACTGATTCTGGATCAGGTTGCCTCCGGCCAAGGTTGCCTGTTGCTGGGATCGCACTTGGGCAGTTTCGAGGCGCTGCGGGCGATTGGCGTCACCCTGCGGCGGTTTCCGATCAAAATCCTGATGAATACCAGCCATAATCGGGCCATCACTGGGTTTCTCAACGCGCTGAATCCGGCGCTGGCCCAGGCCATCATTCCCATCGGCGGGCCGGATACTCTGCTCCGAGTCCAGGAAAGCGTGGGGCGGGGTTACATGGTCGGCGTGCTGGGGGATCGAGTGGCGGCGGGCGAAAAGACGGTGCGCGTCCGGTTTTTCGACCAGGAGACGGCGTTTCCAGCCGGACCGCTGCTGCTGGCGGCACTGGCGGATTGTCCGGTCATCCTGTTCTTTGGCCTGTATCGGGGCGGCCGTCGCTACGAAATCCATTTCGAGCGACTGGCGGAGCGGATCGCGTTGGACCGGCCCCGTCGCCAGGAACAACTCGCCGTCTGGGTCCAGCGCTACGCCGACCGGCTGGAGCATTACGCCCGCCTTGCACCCTACAATTGGTTCAATTTCTACGATTACTGGGAGGAGGAAGCATGAATGGGGGTGCGACGGCGTCCCGGCGCTTCGCCCGGCAATCGGGCGTGGGCTGGGATGGCTTGGCGATGCTGCTGCTATCCAATCTGGTGCTGCTGGCGACCCTGGGCTTGAGTGGAGGGTGGCTGCTGTATCGCGCCTGGCGCATCGCGCGCGATGCGCCGTTTGCCGGGGTGGACGGGGATTGGGTCGTGGTGCTGGGCGCGCGGTTGATCCACGACCAGATTGCGCCCGGTTACGCCCGCCGGCTGCGCCGCGCCGCCGCGCTGTACCACGCCGATCCGCGGCGGCGAATTCTCGTGGTCGGTGGCCACACTGGCGGCAGTGTCAGCGAGGCCGAACGCGGCCGGGAGTTTCTGCGCGGACTCGGTATCCCGGCGGCCAGTCTGTTCATCGAGGATCAATCCTTGAATACGCTCGAAAATCTGCGTCATGCGCGGCGCTTGCTGGCCGAGGATGGCGCGCGCCCTTTCGTGCTGGTGACGAGTCGTTACCACTTGGCCCGCAGTCAGGCGCTGGCGCGCGGCCTGAACTTGCAGCCGGTGCTGTGCGCCGCCGAGGAGCGCCTGCGCCTCAATCCGTTGACGCTGTGGCGGCTCGGCCTGGAAGCCTGGTACCTGCATTGGTACGAAGTAGGCAAGACCTGGTCGCGCTGGACCGGCAACCGCCACAGTCTGGCGCGGATCACCTGACAGCGTTGCCGACCATGCTACTCGACAAGGCGCAAATTCAAACCCTGCTTCCTCATGCCGGCGCCATGTGCCTATTGGAGGCGGTGACCGCCTGGGACGAGGACGCCATCGCCTGCGTGACCCAGACCCATCGCGATCCCGCCAACCCGCTGCGCCGGCGGGGCCGGCTGGCGGCGCTGCATGCCTTTGAATACGGCGCCCAGGCCGCGGCGATTCATGGCGGCCTGTGCGCCCGGGCGGCGGGGCAAACGGCTCCGGCCGGCTATCTGGCCGCGCTGCGCGACGCACGCTGGTTCGTCGCCGACCTGGACACGGTGGATGCGCCGTTGGCCGTCGCTGCTCGCCTGCTGATGGGCGACGCCGGCTATTGCATTTACGCGATCCAGATCAGCGCCGCCGGCCAGGTGTTGGCGGAAGCCCGGATCACCATCGCGCCGCAACCACAAAATGGAGTTTATTCGTGAAACGCTGGGCCGGGCTGTTGCTGTTGGCGTACTGGCCGCTGGCGGGCGCGGTCGCCGATGATGCGTTGTCCCAGGTGATGCGGTCGCTGGCGGCGGTTCCGGCGGTGGAAGCCGCGTTTCGGGAGGAAAAGACCCTGGCGGCGCTGGACGCGCCGCTGGTCGCCACCGGGGTGTTGTACTACCGCGCCCCCGATTTTCTGCGCAAGCAAACCCTGCACCCGCAACCGGAGGATTACGAGGCCGACGGCAACTGGCTGACGGTCGAAACCCCGGATGCCGGCCGCCGGCAGTTCGATCTCAATGGTTATCCGCAATTGCGGCCTTTCGTCGAGGCGATTCGCGCCGCTCAAGCGGGCGACCGGGCGGCGCTGGAGCGTTACTATCAGTTGGAATTCCAGGGGATGCCCGCCGACTGGAGCTTGCGCCTGACGCCGCGCGATGCGGACGCCCAGCGCTACGTCGCCGCCATCGTGCTACGTGGCCAGAATGGGCGGATTGTCAGCATGGAGACGCTGGAGCCCAACGGCGACCGTGGGCTGATGACCATTACGCCGCGCTGAGGAAACGCCTGATGCCGCGCTGGCGCATTCCGCTGTTTTGGCTGCTGGCCGCGCTGGGCTGCGGCTGGATCGCGCTGGCCACGCCGGTTGCCGCCGACTTGACCCTGTTCGTACCCCGCGCCGATCCGGTGGCGGAACTGCTGTTGGAACAATTGCGCAGCGGCCCGACTACCCGGCTGATCCTGCTCGGTCTGGCCGGCGACGCGGAAGCCGAACGCGCCGCCGTCAGCCGGCGGCTGGCGGAACGGCTGCGGGCCAGCGGTTTGTTCGTTCGAGTGGCCAACGGCGCGGATGCATTGCCCGAAGCGGAGTTGCAGGCGCTGTTCGCCCATCGCTACCGGCTTGGCCCGACCGTCTCCCCGGAACGCTTCACGGTGGAAGGCTTGCGCGCCGCCTTACGGCAACGGCTGGCGGAATTGCAATCGCCGCTGGCGGTGTTTCAGAAGCGCTGGCTGGTCGGCGACCCGACCGGCGAGTTGCTGACCCTGCTGCAACAGTGGCGGGGCGGTTTGCGCGAACCGGCCAGGCATCTGGGCGTCTGGTTCTCGCCCGATGGCGAGCGCGCTCTGCTGCTGGTCGAAACCCGGGAATCCGGCTACGACCTTGCCGCCCAGCGCGAAGTCGTCACCGCGATTCGCGCGGCGTTCGCCGCCGCCGGTGCTGGAACTGGCGTGCAACTGCTAATGAGCGGCCCCGGGGTGCTGGCGACGCTGTCCGCGGACACGGTGCATGCCCAGGCTGAATTCCTCAGCGCGCTGGCCTTGGCGGCGGTGGTGCTGATTCTGCTCCTGGTCTACCGCTCGGCGCGCACGGTCTGGCTCGGCGCGCTGCCGATGCTGGCGGCGTTGCTGGCCGGCGCGGCGGCGGTGGATCTGATCTTCGGCAAGATGTACCTCATCACGCTGGCGTTCGGCATGACCCTGCTCGGGGAGACGCTGGACTATCCCACCTACCTGTTCAGTCATCGGCGGGCGGCGGAAACCGTGGAGGGTACGTTGCGGCAGTTATGGCCGACGCTGCGGCTGTGCGTGGCGACCACGATGCTTGGTTGTCTGGCGATGCTCGACGCCGACTTTCCCGGCTTGAGCCAATTGGGCGTATTC
>JBATNZ010000136.1:0-6383 GCA_049290615.1 Candidatus Contendibacter sp. | reverse complement strand
GTACACTTTCGAGCAGCGGCATCGGGTCATCCCTCGGATTCGGTGTGGGTTCACAACTTCACCTTATCCACAACTGACCCGGTGCCGCTACCCCGCTGACTGTGCCCCCTCAAAAACTGTCCGAACTCTTGGCCCATCACAGTTGCAAATAATGTGGTCCAAAAATGGCGCTGATTGCAGTCTCGGCTGTTTTCGATTGCAGTCCGCTACAGGTAGGGAGGTTGTGAGTGAATGGTCAGGGATGCATGGCAAAAGGTAAGATCTGGCCCCCGGCCTGCTCACCTATCGGGATCAGACTCCGATCTATGGGCCTGGGTCTACTCAATGACAGACAAGAGCAGGCACCTGGCGAGCTAACGCCGCACAGGCATCCACGACGCCAACGGCGGGTGGAGGCGCAGGATGTGAACCGGTGGGTTGTCGAGCCGTGGTATACAGCAGCGCGCGAATCTGTTCAGGGGAACGCTGGGGTCTTGCTGGATCAGCAGAGCGACGATGCCGGTCACATGGGCAGCGGCCAGCGAGCTGCCGGAGAGCAGGTCATAGCGGTCCTGGGGTATGGGCGCAACGATATCAATGCCGGGAGCAGCGGCAACGAAGGCGGGGGCCTGCCAGCGTGGCCAAACTACGTGCCCACGCGGGTCACAAGCCATCACCGGGATGACCGTGTTGAGCAGGGCGGGAAAGCCGGGATCGTCCCGATTTTCCAGGGTCGCGGCGACGACCACAATGCCCCGGTTCTCCGCTGCGGTTAACAGCCGGGTTAGCAGCGCATCGGGACCGCCGCCCAAGCTTAGGTTGATCACCTTCGCCTGATGGTTAATAGCGAAATCAAGGGCTTTCGCGAGAGTCCAACTACTGCACCGGGCTTTGGCGCTAGCTGAATCCGGATACCAGCAGGCTTTCGCGACGGTGAGCGCTGCATCGGGCGCGATGCCGTCGAGTCCAGCTCCGGCTTGGGCCGCACGAGCGCCGATCACTCCGGCAACCGCAGTTCCGTGGGTATCGGTGGCAAAAGAGGGTTCACCGCCGTCCACAAAGTTTTGCGTCGCCACGATACGCCCATGTAAATCCGGGTGGTGGGTGTCAGCGCCCGTATCGATAACGACTACTGAGACTCCCTGCCCGGTACTGATGGATTGTACTTGATCGGCGTGAATCAACCGCGCTCCATACGCCAAACGGATATAAGCCAGCGAAGACACATTCACTGCGGCCAAGCCTTCAAACGGTTGATTAGGCTGAGCGAGTTGAACCCGTGAATCCGCCCGCAAGCGGGTCAGGATCGCTTCCATCGACTGTTCCAAGGGTACTTGAAAGACCAGACATTGCACCCCGATGGAGGTCAGGGGAAACGCGCCCACTCGCCGCAGTTGGTGCCGGGTTTGTAGGTCTTGGGCGATAGTATCCCACTGGGTGCGTTCTGCTTCGGCGAGCGCCACGATGATCTGCCGGGATTGCAGTTGCTTGGGTACGCCCGGTTCGGAAAGGGTATCGGGACCGCCGCCGCCGGGTTCGGGGAGTGTCGCGCACGCGGCAAGTGCGAAGAACGCCACGCCCATCAAGCCTTTCACGATGCGGTGGACGAAACGTAATCCGGTCGCGGTTTTCACATTGTTTTTACCTCGGGCAGCGGTTCAGCTAGGCGCACCTGGGGATGCGCACGTAATACGGCGAGCGCGTGCGACAATGCGGTTGCTGGAGTCGAATCGCCGGGGGCAAGGGCGACGGTGTAAACACCCAGAACGCTGGGGCCGGCGACCAACTGCCCGCCAATCTTATCCAGCAACGTCTGGAGATCACCCACCGTGAGAAGGTCGGCAAAGACCACGCGCGCCTGGATGGCCGTCACCGTTGGGTGACCTTCTCCACGGGACAGCGTTTCGTAGCTCGTCTCGGCAGTCGGTGACATCGGGAGCCAGACCGCCGCCGCTAGGGCCGCTACGGCCAGACTCTCAAACGCTAAGGTCCAGCGCACCGGAGACGGCGTAGCCCAAAGCCAATCCATCATTTGCTGGAGCAACGATGGACGGGCCTTGGCAGATTGAATGGATGCTGGCGGGATCGCTAACCGGTCAATCTCGGCCATCAGGCGGTTGAAATGCCCAGCCGGCGGTCGCCATGTTTCCTCATCCGGTTGATGGACGAGGGTGGCGAAGGCATCGCACTGTTTCAGATTCATCCGGCAGGTGAGGCAGTAGTCAAGATGCTGCTCGACGGTCGCTTTTTCGGCCACGGTCAGGGTGCCGTTGGCGTACCAGGGTAGGAGTTCTTCGATTTCATTGTGGGCGAGATCGAGAATCGGTGGGTCTGTCATTGAGGTATTCATGGCAACGACTCCGGTGCCACAACGAATTCGCCGTGACCGCATTGAGCTAACAGGTGGGCCAATTTCTTGCGTGCGTGGAACATTCGGGTTTTCACCGTATTAACCGGGCAGCCCATGATCCCGGCAATTTCCAGGTAAGAGCGCTCTTCGCCAAAGGTCAGTTCAATCACCGCACGGTGTTCCGGCGATAGCCGATCCAGCGCCCAAGCCAAGGCTCGGCCCAGTTCCCAGCCCATCACCGTGCATTCTGGGTGGTGCGGTTCGACTGCCAGCAGTGCCTCCTTCGGCTCTTCCATGTCATTGCCTGGCGGTGACAAGGCGTTGAAAGACACTTCCGAGCGGGAGCGCCCGGCGCGCCGCAGCGCCTTGAGCCCCTTGTGGTGGGCGATGCCAAACAGCCAGGTCAACAAGCGCCCCTGCGCAGGATCGAAGCGGTCGGCGTTTTGCCAGACGGCCAGCATGACGTCGTTCACGGCTTCATCCACCAGTTCGGGCCGCTTCAGCAGTTTCAGCAGATAGCTGCCGAGGCGCGGCGCATAACGTTCGTAAAGGGTTTTAAAGGCGTTTCGATTCTGGGACGCCACCGCGCGCATCAGTTCCAGCGTGGCGGGATCCGTTTCTCCTTCGGTGGTCGCCCGCGCCACCCGGGAGATCGTCGGTTCATCCATCGTGTGCTCTCCATATGCGGTATTCCCCCTTCGGACCGGAACGGTTCAATTCAACCACGAGGCTCTTGGGGTTACCGTGTCAGCGTTCTGGCAACCGGACAATCTGCTGCAGCCTCAAGTGCCCAAGACACGGGCAAATTGCGAAAACATAGTATATATTATTGATTTTTAAATATTTAAAAATATGTCTTTCTGCATTGAACCTTGGCACACCTGGCGGGGAAATCTCAAGTAACTAATGTAAACTCGCAGAGGTACGACCATGCCCAACGAACGTTCTCCCGCCAAGCCGTTGCCCCCCTCTTATGTGCCGCCCCAGGGGACTGCATACACCGTCAAAGACGGCGATGATTGGTACTCTGTGGCGCACGATCATCAACGGGATGTCTACGCGCTCATCTATTTCAACTTCCAGACTCTGGCGCCCGAAGAAGTGAATTGGTACCTGAAACGGAATGTGGGCTGCAACGTCACCAAGGATGGCCAGAATTGGGCGTTCAGTTCCAGGCTTAAGCCAGGGAAAATTTACATCCCGCCGACGAGCTACACCTTCGATCCGACCGTCATCACCGCCAAGCCCCCACTGAGGATCGATTGGACATCCGCCCTCAACTATCCGCATGGCGGCGTCCATAAAACCCAATTCGTTTTGGAAGTCGTCGACGCCGTGATCATCGGACTGGAAATCGCCGAATTGGCCGGGGTCCTTGCCATTGCCGCCCCCTTCGTGGGCGCAGCCGTGGTCGTCTTGATCATTGGCAATGCGCACGCCGATGCCATTGCAAAGCTGAAGAAGGATCAAATGATGGACGGGTATAGCCTGGGGATCGTGCTGGGCGTCAACGGGGCGCAGCCTGTCTATGTGAAGAACAACTTCTTCAAGCATTTCCCGGTGCCTAACGCGGTCTATCCCGAACAAGGCAAGAGTTTGCAGAACGCCTACAATCAAGCCTTGGTGGCTGGGTATGCCACCGGCAAGAAGTTGAACACCGTGCAAATTGTCAACTTGCTTGGAGACCTGCACGCGCGCATGGGGGGCGATGATGTTGTCATCCAAAAGTACGGCAACGGTGTTTCCGACGCAAAGAAGTGGAGCGAGGGTGCGAAGCAACGATACTACAGGGATGCTGCAAGCGCCTTTAAGATTGCGCACCTTCGATGATAGAAGGATGAGGGATACGCAATTCCTGCTGGTTCCATCCACTGTGCGGATAGGTGATCGCAACCCTAAATTAGTTATGGATGTAGGTTGCCATGAAAGTACAGGCTTTCATCGTCCGGGGTGACGTTCCAAACGACATAATCGTTGGGTTAGCGCGCTGCGCGCTAACCCAACAAGATCAAAATGTTGGGTTACGGCCTATGGCCTAACTGAACCTACAAATTCACCAATCATCTAGGAACGCTATATCGCTTTTGGCTTCCCAAAAACTCCCTCAACTGCTCCGGTATCCGCTCCACCTCCCGCTCCTCTCCCGCCCCCAGGGTCACCGCCGCCTCGCCCGGCTTGAGCCAGAACTGCACCACCACCTCGCCCCGAGCGGCCACGAGATCGAGCCACGGCCCCAACTCTGAAGCGCGGGCGTAGTGCAACCGGAGAATGCCGCCCCGATACGACGCCGGGTTGTAGCTCTCCACGCTGTCGAGCCGCCCGGTCAGCGCCGGCCCCCGGCCATCGGCAATTTCCACCTCGCCCAGCAGGAAGTAAGGCCGGCCTTGGTCGATGCGGCTGACCAGCCAGCGCAGCGTGTGGCCCCGCATCGTCACCCGTTCCGACACCACCCTTAGCGGCTCGCCTTCAATCAGTCGGGCCTTCAGCGGATAGAGATTGTGGCTGGTCTGGCTGGCTCCAACCGCCCGTAGCTCCCCGTCCCGCTCCACGATCAGGCCGTTCTGCCACACCCAGCGGTGGCCCCGGTTTGTTGGACAGGATTTTACCGGGCTTAAGTGGGTTTCTGCGGTTTAGGCGGCCTGCTGGATAGGCAGCGAATCAAAGTACACGCTATCGGGGGTTTTGCCGTCCAGCGAGGAATGTGGGCGCCGTTCATTGTAAAACTTGAAATAGCTTTGCAAGCCTTGCCGTGCCTGGGCGACTGAATCGTAGGCGTGCAAGTAGACCTCCTCGTATTTCACACTTTTCCAGAGCCGCTCGACCAACACGTTGTCGACCCAGCGGCCCTTGCCGTCCATGCTCACCTGGATGCCATGCCCTTGGATCAGGCCGACGAACTCAGCGCTGGTGAACTGGCTGCCTTGGTCGGTGTTGAAGATCCCCGGCTTGCCATGGCGGTGGACGGCCTCCTCGACGGCTTCAATGCAGAAGTCGGTCGTCATGCTGTTGGACAGCCGCCAGGATAGTACCCGCCGGGTCGCCCAGTCGAGTACCGCAGCCAGGTAGACGAAGCCTTTGCGCATCGGGATGTAGGTGATGTCCATGGCCCACACCTGGTTCCCCCGCTGGATGTCCAAGCCTCGCAGTAGGTACGGAAAAACGGGATTGCCGGGCTGCTTGCGGCTGGTGTTCGGACGCCGATACAGCGCTTCGATGCCCATCTTCCTCATCAATGTCGACACATGACGGCGGCCAACTGGGATGCCCTCCAAGCCCAAGAAGTCTCGGAGCATCCGCGCTCCCGCAAACGGGTGGTTGAGGTGCAACTCGTCGATCCGCCGCATCAGCGCCAGATCACCCTCGGAGACCGGCTGCGGGACATAGTAGACCGACGAGCGCGACAGATTCAGTAATTCGCACTGGCGCGCCACGGGGAGTTTATCGGATCGGTCGATCATCGTTTCGCGCTCGCATCGCCGATGCGACCGAGCGCAGTGGCCAAAAAATCATTCTCCATCGCCAACTGGCCGATCTTGGCATGGAGTTCCTTCACGTCCGGCCCGGCCGATTCGCTCCGCTCTGCCGCCGTAGCGAACACAGCACTGGCCCGTTCCTGGAGTTGGCTCTTCCATTGGGTGATCTGGTTGGTATGAACTTCAAACTGTTCCGCCAATTCCGCCAGGGTCTTGTCGCCCTTGAGCGCCGCCAACGCCACCTTGGCCTTGAAGACTGCCGAGTGGTTTCTTCTCGTTCTTTTCATCTCTGTTCTCCGGTATCGGCCCAGCAAAGGGCCGGTGATCAGAACAGAAACTTCACTTAAGCGGGTGTCCTATTTTCCGGGGCCACCTATCATTGCGCGATTTTCAATAGTTTCAGCCCCGCGCTCAACACTTCATAGCCCGCCGCGCCTCGTTTTTGCCGGATCGCCGCCCCACCGACCTACCACCTTCCGCCCTTCCCGACTTTTTTCCCGCCAACTGTCACAACAGCCATAACCCGCACAACCGCCGCGACTTTCCCCGGCCCAGCGGCAATCCTGTCGTCCATCCTTTTC
>JBATNZ010000135.1:0-45954 GCA_049290615.1 Candidatus Contendibacter sp. | reverse complement strand
GTTGAACGGCGTGGTGCGTGTGCTCATGCCATGTCGCTTGACTTAATCTGCCGAACCGCCGTGTACGTGACCCGTATGCACGGTGGTGTGGGAGGGGGGAGCCGTGAGGCTTCTCCCTATCCCGATTAGGCAAAATATTCGATTGTTGTATTCCTTCACTGATTTTATCAAAAACTTTAATCCAGAGGTGTGTCATGTCAGAATTAACTACGTTAAAAGGTCGCTGCATGTATGTGTGGCAACTTAAACCAGTTTTAGTTACAGAGGGTGGAATTGACAATCTCGTTCGTAAGGCAAAGCGAGCGAAATTCAGCAGTATATGGATAAAAGTTGCCGATGGCGGTAGTCCTTACAAAAATATTACTGGTGAAATGGAGGGGCCATTTAAAGAAGTTGTTGCCGAATTAGAAAGAGAGGAAATTGATGTCTGGGGTTGGCATGTGCCATATGCGGCAGACTCAGAAAATGCAGAGAAAGAAGCTCAGATGGTGGCTCGCATTGCTCATGACTTCGGACTTTCTGGTATTCTAATGGATGCCGAAGCTGGAGAACACTTCTTTAAAGGCACTGCCACGACAGCAAGTGAATACTCAAAAGAATTGCAATCACTTTTAGCCGTACAATCAAAGGGTCTCGCACTATCTAGTCACGATATCCCAAGCAATTTCCCCTCATTTCCATTTGGTGCGTTTGCGAAACACGCCACTGTTAATGCGCCCCAAGTTTATTATGGTAGTAGCCCTAGTGTTGACAATCGTTTAAACAAAGCCATTAATGCAACCAGTCATGTTGATATACCCTTTGTTCCAGTGGGTGCTGGATGGATTGGTGACGGTGGTGGTTGTGAAAGTGCCGCTGCCTGTGCCGAACGTGCGCTGGTTTTCATGAGACTGGTTGATGCACATCGATTCCAAGGTTATTCTTTTTGGCACTGGTTAGGTGTGCCAGCAAAATTATGGGAGGTTTTTTTCACAGAACCAGTTTTTGGTAGCGCACCTATTTTGAATACTGCTCCTGTTTTGCATAACAGAAATGATGCAGATAAAGCATGTATCCCGGAACTTATCCGGATAGGTAATGATGTTCGTGAGATCGCTAAAGCTCAGAGAATTGCTAAAACAGCTTGGTCGCGTTTTCCACATAACGGTTGCGCTGCTAATCTCAGTGCATTATTGCAACTTGCTGGTATTGATGTGCCTATGATATTAGGTGCAGGAAAACTTGCACACACTATCGAAGCACGCTGTTGGGAAAGAATTAGTGTTGGTAATCAACAAGCAGGGGATATTGGCGTTACCTTTGACCAAGGTACTCCAGCAGGTGCGGATCACATTTATTTAGTCCTTTCGGTTGACTCTAACAATAGTGACAAAATGCTCATATCAGATAATCAAGACAACGAGCCTCATTCCAGATACGCAAGTGGACATGGCAAAACGCCAACGGAATATTTTCTACGAGCGTAAACGCGGTAGCGGTGTAGAGAGCATTAAGGAGCAATAAGGAGCAAAGACAAAGACAAGGACAATAAGGGACAGACCACGGTTTTCTGGCCTAAACTTTTCACTCAACCAGCCTGCGCGAAAAGCCGCGCAGGCTGGTTAGCTCTACGTTGGGCGGCGAAACCAACACTCGCACAGGTATGAAAATGACGCGACCACAACTAAGCAATAGCGATGTCAAGGCAGTGCGTAGGGCTGGTAGAGTGAAACGAAACCCACCTAATTGAGTGCTGCACCGGAGACTGCGTGATAACCAGTTCTTCTATTGTAAACAAGGGTTTCAACTATGACTGAATTGCTTGAACGAGCTATTACCGTGGTTAAAAAGCTTCCGTCAGAAGTGCAGGATGCTATCGCAGCACGTTTACTTAGCGAGGTAGACGATGAACAAGCGTGGAATGTACGCTTCACGACTACTACTGATGCCCAGTGGGACTGTTTGGCGGATAAGGTAAGACGCAGCATTGCCACCGGAAAAGCCATACCGCTTGATGATGTTTTTCCAATTGAAAAACATTTATGAAATCAAGTGTTACCAAAGAGTTTCGGGAACTACTTGATCCTCTTCCGATAGAGGTACAAGAACAAGCTAGTGAACGAATGCGTCAGGCGCACCTAGAAAACGGAGCGCAAGCCGAGATGGATGACGAACGGTTCGAAATCACGGTCAGCGTGAAGCAGGGTCAACCCGCTTTCAATGCACCGAGTGGCGATCAGAGTGTCGATGGTCTTGCGTACCGTCACCCCAAGCGCGCGCAGGGTTCGCAAGTTCCTGGCGGCTTGTATGGCGATTTCCCGCCCGCCCAGGTCGATCACGACCAAAGAGGTCAGCAGTTTCCTGGCTTGGTTGAAGTCTTTGTCGCTCGTAAAGCCCTGGAGCACTTCAGTGAGTATCAGGTCGCCTATCGCGAGCGGCTCATCGCCCAGTAAAGCGTCAAGCCGCTCGCACTGGGGCGTCTCGGCGCCTCGGAAGTAATCGATCCATACGCTCGAATCAACCAGGATCACGGGTCGGTTCTCATGGCGTCCAGGTCGCCTTCCCAGGCCAGCTTGCCGCGAAAGCGCCGGATTTTTTCCTGCTGTCGTAATCGAAGCAGGGTGCGCAAACCCAGCTCCACGGCTTCGCGCTTGGTCTTCAAGCCGGTGGCGCGAAGCGTGTCCTGCATCAGCTTGTCGTCAATCACGATGTTGGTGCGCATGGTGTGTACTCCTGCTAATATTTATACACATCATAGCCGGCGGAGGGGAGAGCCGCAATCCATGCAAGGACGCCTGACTCAACGGTAGCCGCCCTACCCGTCTCGCCCATAGCACCAGAACCCTGCCAGCAGCAACCCGCCGCCCAGCAGCCAGGCGTCCGACTGAAGCAGGATCAGCACCCCGCCGAGAACGCAGGCGGCGCCAAGAATGGCCCCGCGCAATCCAGCCAGCGGACTGGCGGTCGGCGCCGGGTTCGGGCGGTCGAGCAACCGGGCCGACCGGGCCAGCAACTCCGGCAACCGCCCGGCCAGATCGAGCAGTTCCGGGCCGTTGCGCCACAACTCCCGCGTCAGTCGCTCCGGCCGGAACTGCTCGCGGAAGATGCGGCCAATGTACAACCGCGACAGCGCGACCACATCCAGGTCAGGGTCCACCATTCGCCCGACGCCTTCGAAGGTGACCAGCGCCTTGACCATTAGCACCAGATCGACCCGGAAGTACATCCGGTAGCGGCCACCCAGCCGCATCGACTCCAGAATCAGCCGGGCGATGCTGAAATCGCCATGCCGGGCGCGCAGCAGGAAGCGCCGCGACAACTCCACCACCGCCCGCCGGAATTCGGCGGGGTTGCCGCCCGGCCCAAGATCGGCGATACCGCTCAGGTGCCAGGCGGCTTTTTCGACATCGCCGTTGACCAGGGCATGGTAGTAGTACAGCAGCCGCCGCCGGGTTTCGTCTTCAAAACGACCGACCATGCCCAGATCTATGAAGCCGACCCGCACGGTCTGGTCGGTCAGAATCAGCAGGTTGCCGGCGTGCAGGTCGGCGTGAAAGAAGCCGTCCCGGTACAGCATCCGCAGAATGGCCTGCGCGCCGAGCTTGACGACCCGCGTCCGCGCCGCTTGGTCGAGGGCGGAGGTTGCCGGATCGCCGGGCTTGAAGCCGTCCAGATACGCCATGGTCAAGACGCTGGTGCTGCTGAGTTCCCGGACCATGCTCGGGAACACGATCGCCGGAGTATCGCGAAAGTGGGCGGTGAAGGTTTCGCCGTTGTCGGCCTCGGCGGTCAGGTCCAACTCGCGGACGGTGTAAGCGCGAAACTCCGCGATGATGGCGGCTGGCTGGTACTGGGGAATCAGCCGGTTCAGCACGGCGCCGAGCAGGCGCAGCAGGGTGAGATCGGCCAACACCGTCTCGCGCACGCCGGGCTTGAGCACCTTGATCACCACCGCCGCGCCGGCGCGGGTCGTGGCGCGATGCACCTGCGCCAGCGAGGCGGAACCGAGCGGCTGCTCCTCGACGTGAGCGAATAACGCCGCCAGCGGCTGGCCCAACTCGGCTTCGATCAGCGCGCGAATCGCCGGAAAGGGCGCGGCGGGAACCTGGTCGAACAGATTTTTTAACTCATCGGTGATGACGCGCGGCAACATGTCCTCGCGCACCGCCATGATCTGGCCGAGCTTGATATACGTGGGGCCAAGCCGCTCCAGCCGGTGGCGCAGTTGGCCGGCAAACGGTAGATTAACCAGCACCGGGTCCAGCCCGCGCACCGCCAGCGCCGCCAGCCGCCGCGTCAGCCACAACCGGCGCCCGCGTCGCCAGTCCGGCGGGAGGGCGCGAACGTAGGCGACCAGCCCGCCGGCCAGCAGCCCGCACCATTGACCGTTGACCATCAGCCAACGCTGGAACAGTCGCCGGTAGCGCGCCAGCGGTTGAAATAGCGGCGACGCGGCGGCGGGCGGGAGCGCCGATGGGGTGGGGGGCTTGGGTGACGTGCGCGAATCCTCGACTATATGGCGAATAAAAGGGATTATTGTTCTAAAATTGGTGGAAACAGTCGCGCGGACGAAGCGCATAAACTGAATGCAGTATAGCAACCGGCGAGGATGCGCATGGAACCAGGGGCGGGAACGATTCGGGGCGGCGGCAAGCGGGGTGGGGGAACCGCCCGGTGCGCGCCGGGGGCTGTTGGGATTTATCCGCAGGCCGTAGAATTGTCAACGGCAGCGGGCGGCAAGGAGGGGAGGATGCATACCAACTACTTCGGATTTGACAGCAAATCTTTCAAATCGAAAGATCCGCGCGGGTTTTATCGCAACGCGAATTTCGACGCCGCTTGCACCGCTATCCTGCGGGGTATTCGGATGCGGCAGGGATTCATGCTGTTGACCGGCGAAGCCGGATTCGGCAAGACCTCGATTTTGCGGCGATGCATGGCGGAAGCCGACGATATCCGCTTCATTCTGTTCGATAATCCCCATCTCGATTTTCCCGATATCCTCAATTATCTATGCGCCGACCTGGGGCTGCCGGGCGACTCGCTGGATTCCGAACAGCGGAACCAGCTTCTGCGGGACGCGCTGGCCGCATATGGCAGCCGTGGCCAGATGATCGCCCTGCTCATCGACGATGCTCATCATTTGCACGTTGATACCTTGCGCCATTTATGGGATTTTGTGGAAGCCACGGCGGTCGTGGCCGGCCATAGGCCGCAGGTGGTGTTGGCTGGGTTGCCGGAGATCGATGGCAAGTTGCGTCAACCCGAGTTGCGCCCGCTGCAGGAATCCCTTCAGGTTCGTTGTCGCCTCGAACGGCTGAACGAATTGGAAACGGGCTTGTTCCTCGCTTACCAGCTTCGGGCGGCCGGTCACACCGATGGCGATTTGCCGTCGCCGGACGTCGTCGAGCGGGTCGTTCACTACTGCCAGGGCGTGCCGCGAGCCATCACCCTGTTGTGCGACACGGTCCTGTTGTTCGCCAGCCTGCAAGCCGAACACGAGATCACGCGGGCGATGGTGGACGAGGCCGCTCGGAGCTGTTTTCTCGGTGATCTCGCCGATGCACCGCCCGCCGCGCCCGATTCCGGCGATGAGTTCAATCTCCAGGGGTCGGATCTGGATTTCAGTTTCGATTTCGCCTTGGATGAGATGCCGGTCGCCGAACCGCCAGTCGTCGCCGCGACCGCCGAATCCGAGCCAGCCACCGTGGTGGTCCCGGTCGGGGCGCCGACTGCTTCACCGGCCCCGCAACCGCCGGTTGCGGATGCCGATCTCGCGGCCGCGCCGCCGGTAACGATTCTCGCGCCGACTTCAGCCGTCTCGCCTCCCCTGCGCCCATTTATGCAACTGCTCAACGAAATCGCCGCGAAACAGGATCGCAAGGGAGCGCGGGATCAGGAAGCCTTTCGCGAGTTTCACCGCCGCTATCAGTGGTTGTCGCGCAGCGGTTCTCCCGCGTGGCTGACCCACCAAGAGCAGCGGATGACGCGGCTGACCCAAAGCCAGCAGCCGGTGCTGGTGGCCCTGGCGATCACCCCGCGCGCGACGCCGGAACCGGGCGGTGTCTTGTGCGCCCTGGTGATCAACCCGAGTTGGTGGCTGTACCGGGAAATCCGGGTGCGGTTGCGCAGCACCGATCTGGAATTCGCCAATGGCGGCCAGGCGGTTTCCCTGCGCCTGCTGGACGGCCGGGATGCCCAGCCAGTGTATCTGGAGTACCGGCTGGCGCGGGCCGAACCGGGACCGGCCACGCTGCAACTGGAACTGGATCTGCTCGACCATCGGGGAATCTGGTCTGCCTACCACGGCCCAAAAGAAATCCATCTGGCGGTTCCGCGCCGGGGCGATGCGGGTTGGGGTGTGAGCGAGGATATCGAAACCGAACCGGACCGCGACCGATTCTGGCCGGATTCCCCGGCGATGCGGGCCGATACCCCCGCCTTTGCCGGGTCGACCGTGGTCAGCGCCAGCGGCATGGTCTTCACGCTGCCGCTCGAATTGACGGCCAACGACGAACACACCCATCGTCTGCGGGCCGCGGTCGTCGCCGCCAGTCAGGCGCTCGGCCGCGGTACGGCGCTGACCCGGGCGCTGTTGCTGGTCGCCGATTCCACCCAGGCGCCGGCGCGAATCGAGCTGGTGTCGCGCCCGTTCATCATCCTGGGTCGTTACAATTCCACCACCGGCGCGGGCTTTGGGGATTTCGCCCTGGGTTTCGTGCCGGACTACGCGCGCATTTCCCGGTTGCACGCCGTGATTTGCGCGCTGGGCGACCAGTTGGCGCTGATGCCGGCCAGCGACCAGGGACAAACCTACACCGGTTGGAACGGCCAGCGGCTGGAGCGCGGGCAGTGGCGCCTGCTGGAAGCGGACGACAGCCTGGAAATCTGCGATCTGTACCAGCTTAAACTGACGCTGGCCTGGGATCGCCATGGGGAACGCGACCCGGCGCTGGACTGGGATCCCCAGGAGCCGCGCGACAAATTTGGCCATTATTTACTCGATCTGGTCGAGGTTCTGCACCAGCGCGACCAGCAGGCTGGTAACGAGGACGTGCGGGCCAGGCTCAAAAATCGCTATGCCAATCTGATGTTGATTCAGGACCGGATCGCCGAGCTGAATGGCGTCGGCAATCCTGGAACTCTGTTGTATGCGCGGTTCGAGCGCGACGACGCCGCCAGTCGGCAGGTGGTCCACTATTACGTGCCCAAGTGGCTTTCGCTGGGCAGTTCCCCGCAAGCTGGCCTGCGGATTGCCGCCGCCGGCGTGGCGCCGTTGCATGCCGAATTGCTGTTCCGGGAAGGAATGTACTGGATTCAGAACCTGGCGGGACCGGGTTCGGTTCGGGTCGGCTGTCACGGTCTGGCGACCAACGAAGTGTTGGCGCTGGAAGTCGGCGACGTGTTGATGATCGGCGCGGCCCGGTTTGAGTTCGAGGCATATTGAGATTCGCCATTTCGAAACCCGCGCGAGATTGGCTTTTGACCGCCCGGCATAATAGACTTCCGGCGCGGTTGTATCCGATAAACCATCATTAAACAGCAGGAGTTCACTCAGTGGAGATGAAGAACATCGACCAAATGCTTCAATCCTGCCGGGACGATCTGCCTCACCACAGCAAGACGGCCGCGGCCATCGATCGGGGCGCCAGTCTGGAGGAGATTTCTGAACTGGCCGAGGAAGAGGGGCTGCACAAGCTGGCTTCGGTGCTGTTCGAGGCCGAGCAGGAAGCGTTGCGGGAGGGGTCGGGAGCGGTCGAGGATCCCGCCGAGGCGACCAACTTGTTTCTCCACGACATCCGCAAGGAATTGCCAGACGGCAGCAGGACCGCCGCCGCCATTGATCGCGGCGCCTCGTGGGAGGAAATCTCCGAAATCGCCGAGGAAGAAGGGCTGCACCAACTTGCCTCGGTGCTGTTCGAGGCCGAGCAGGAACAGTTACGCGCCTCCTGAGTCCCTCGGAACCGCCCGGTCGGCGGCCGCCTTGCGCCCCGGTCCGCTGGCCGCTTTGTGAAATTCTCCTCCGATCCGGATTATCACTTTCCCAAGGCGCCGTCTGTCGGGCCTGGAGATGTATAATACCCCCCACGATCATTCAGAGGCGCTTTTGTACGGCATCTCGCTGTATAAAAACGCCTCATTGATTTTTTAGCAAAATTTGATGTGGAGCCGGATCCACTGTTATACAAATCGAAGGGTTGGTTTTTGTACAGCCTCTCAGTCGTCATTTTTTATCGGGTTCCACGATCAGGTAGGGTATGAAACGTTTGGTGAAAGTTTTGCTGCAAAATCCGGGCGCCGCCTCGTTGGCCTTGTTCACCCGGGAGATCTGGGCGAATCCGCGGGCCATGGGCGCGGCCTGTCCCAGCGCTCCCGCGTTGGCGAGCAACATGGCGGCTCGCGTGCCGCTGGAGCGGGATGGGCTGGTGGTCGAACTGGGGGGAGGGACCGGCGCGGTCACCGCCGCCCTGCTCAAGCATGGGGTGCCGCCCTGGAAGCTGGTGGTGGTGGAGCGCTCGCCGACGCTGGCCAATCATCTGCGCCAGCGGTTCTCGCAACCGCGCGTCATTCAGGGCGACGCCGCGCAACTGAGTCATCTGCTGGGCCACCCACGGCCGCGTTTGAACAGTATCGTATCCAGCCTGCCGCTGCGGTCCTTGCACCCGACCACCACCCGGGCTGTCACCCATCAGTTCGAAACCCTGCTCGAACCCGGTGGCTTGCTGGTGCAGTTCACCTACGACCTGCGCGGCACCCCCGCCCGTCTGTTGCCCGGCTTCCGGCGGTTGTCCAGCAAGATCACCTGGAGCAACCTGCCGCCGGCGCGGGTGGAAGTGTTCGAGCGAGCCTGATCAGCGGGAACCGTGTTCCCGTTCCCGCGCCTGTTCGGCCTGAATCGCGGTCAGGGCGACGGTGAATACGATGTCTTCCACCAGCGCCCCGCGCGACAGATCGTTTACCGGTTTGTTCAGACCTTGCAACATCGGGCCGATGCTGATCACCTCGGCGCTGCGTTGCACCGCCTTATAGGTGGTGTTCCCGGTGTTCAAATCCGGGAAAATGAACACCGTGGCCCGGCCCGCCACCCGGCTATCCGGGGCCTTGCTCTCCGCCACTTCCTTGATGGTCGCCGCATCGTACTGCAAGGGGCCGTCGATCAGCAGATCGGGGCGCCGCTCGCGAGCGAGGCGGGTGGCTTCCTTGACTTTTTCCACGTCGCTGCCGCTGCCGGAGGCACCGGTGCTGTAGCTCAGCATCGCCACTCGCGGCGTGATCCCGAAGGCCTGGGCGGAATCGGCGCTCTGGATGGCGATGTCGGCCAGTTGATCGGCGTTGGGGTTGATGTTGATGGCGCAGTCGCCGTAGACCAGCACCTGTTCGGGCAGGCACATGAAGAAGATCGACGAGACCAACTGGACGCCGGGCGCGGTCTTGATCAGTTGCAGGGCCGGACGGATGGTGTTGGCGGTGGTATGCACCGCGCCGGACACCAGCCCGGCCACCTCGCCCAGTTGCAGCATCACGGTGCCCAATACCACCGGATCGTGCAATTGTTCCTCGGCCAGCCCCGCCGTCAACCCCTTGTGCCCGCGCAGTTCCACCATGGCGTCGATGTAGCGCCGGTCGATCTGGGTCGGGTCGATGATTTCGATATCCGCCGGGATGGCCATGCCGCGGCGGGCCGACAACCGATGCATGCGCCCGGCATCGCCCATCAGTACGCAGCGGGCGATGCCGCGCTGCTGGCAGATGATCGCCGCCTCGATGGTGCGCGGTTCGTTGCCCTCGGGCAGGATGATCCGCTTGTTGGCCCGGCGGGCGCGCTCCGCCAGCATGTGCTGGAACGCTGGCGGGCTCAACCGGCGTTCCACGATGGTGGTGAGCAGCGGTTCCTTCCAGTCCAGGCTGATGTGCGAGGCGACCGCTTCGGTGGCCCGCTTCATTCGGTCGCGGTCGTCGAGCGGAATTTCCAGGTTGATGTAGGGCAGGTACAGCACCGACTGCATGGTGGTGTAGGAAATGGTGAGCACCGGCAGGCCGGTTTCGAGCGCCGGTCCGCACAGCTTCCAGATCCGCAGGTCGGGCTTGAGGCCGCCGGTCAGCAGGATGGCGGCGACTTGAGTGCCGCTCATCGTCGCCATGCAGACCGCCAGCAGCAGATCGTCGCGGTCGCCCGGAGTGATCACCATCGCCCCCGGCCGCAGATCCTGACAACTGTTGGCCAAGGTGCGGGCGCCCAACGCCACATGGGTGACGCGCCGGTCCAACTGGCCCTCGTTGAGCACTTGGGCGTCGATCATGTGCATGATGTCCCGCACCCGCGGCGCGATCAGCTCGCGATCCCAGGGAATGCAGCCGATCAGCTTGAAGGTCTTCGGCCAGCGCCGGGTACACTCGGCGCGGAGTTCTTTCTCGTGGTTGGGGTTGTAACCGTTTTCGGTGCGGCTGAAATCGAAGCGGATGTGCCCCGCCGGATCCACGGGCGCGTCCAGCAGGTTGAAGATACAGCCGAGCATCCGCTCGTGATGGATGCCGCCGTAGGCGCGGGCCACCACTTCCACGGCGTCAGCCACCTGCCGCGGCGTGTCGTGACCGGGCGCGGCGACGATGATGACCCTGGCGTCCAGGCTTTGCGCCATCTTGGCGTTGAGGTGGGTGCCATAAGGTTGTTCCTCGGTGTCCACCAGACCCTCGACCACGACGACGGCGGCATGCTGGGCGGCTTGCTCGTAACGGGCGATTACCTCTTCCAGCAGGATATTTTCCCGCCCGTGGCCCAGCAGATTTTCGGCCTCGGCGACCGGGATCGGTTCGGGCGGAGTCAGGCTGGTGACGGTCCGCGCCAAGCGGGTCGAGCGCTCCGGGCCGGTGTCGGTGGCGTGCGGCTGGCTGATCGGTTTGCAGAAGCCGACGGGGATGCCCTCGCGGTCGAGCGCATGCACCAGGCCGAGGGCAACGGTGGTCAGTCCGACCCGTTGCTCGGTGGGGACGACGAGAATGGCGGTAGTCATGGCCTGCCCTTATGAGTAGCTATGTTGCAGTGCAGCGTAGAATACACCGGTTTGGCCATGATCGCCTAGCCGTTGGTCCGGATTCCGGGGAATTCATCCCCTATGGGAGTCGAGCAAGGGGAGCGATGGATTGACGCAAACACACGGTTTCAAGCGCGGGGCATTCGACAGAAACCCCGGCGGAAACTATAGTTGCGCTAGGGTCATGCTCGCGGGCGGCGGCGTGGTGACGCTGGCCGAAAGCCCGCTGAAACATGGTCCACGTGCATCCGGTTTCGTCAGCCCTTCAACTACCTCATAAGGAAGCTGTCCATGTCCGTTCCCAGCGACCTGCCGGTCTGGCAAGAACTGAAAGCCCATCATGCCGCCATCGCCGACCTGCACCTGCGCGAGCTGTTCGCCGCCGATCCCGAGCGTTTCGACCGGTTCTCCCGGCGCTTTGGCGATCTGCTGGTGGACTTCTCCAAGCATCGCGTTACCGGGGAAACCCTCGGCCTGCTGATCGAACTGGCCCGCCAGGCCCAAGTACCGACCTGGATCGAGCGGACCTTCGGCGGTGAAATGGTCAACCACACCGAGCGCCGTTCGGTGCTGCACGTCGCGCTGCGCAATCGGAGCGACCGGCCGATTCAGGTCAACGGCGAAGACGTGATGCCGGGCGTGAACGCGGTGCTGGAGCACATGCGCAAGTTCGCCGATCAGATCCGGCGCGGCAAGTGGCGTGGCCAGACCGGCAAGCGCATCCGCGACGTGGTCAATATCGGTATCGGCGGCTCCGATCTGGGGCCGAAGATGGTCTGCGAGGCGCTGGAACCCTACGGCGATCCTACCCTGCGGATGCATTTCGTCTCCAACGTGGACGGCGCGCATATCAGTCATGTGTTGGCGGAATGCGATCCGGAGAGCACGCTGTTCATCGTCGCCTCCAAAACCTTTACCACTCAGGAAACCATGACCAACGCGCACACCGCCCGGGCCTGGTTGATCAAGGAACTGGGCGACGAGGCGGCGGTGGCCAAGCATTTCGTCGCGGTGTCCACCAATGTCGAGGGCGTGCGCAAGTTCGGCATCGACCCGGCCAACATGTTCGAGTTCTGGGACTGGGTCGGCGGGCGCTACTCGCTGTGGTCGGCCATCGGCCTGCCCATCGTGGTCTATCTCGGCATGGAGCATTTCACCGAACTGCTGGAAGGCGCGCACGAAATGGACGAGCATTTCCGCACCACGCCGCTGGAGGAAAACCTGCCGGTGATTCTGGGGTTGCTGGGGGTCTGGTACATCGATTTCTTCGGCGCCGACAGCCAGGTGACGCTGGTCTACGACGACTATCTGCGCTCGTTGCCCGATTACTTGCAACAACTGGACATGGAGAGCAACGGCAAGTCGATTGATCGGGCCGGCCAGCCGACCACGGTCAACACCGGGCCGATTCTCTGGGGCGGGTTGGGCAACAACGGCCAGCACGCTTTTTACCAGTTGTTGCATCAGGGCACGCACCTGGTGCCGGCGGATTTCCTCGCTCCGGCGCACAGCCCGAACCCCATCGGCGATCATCATCCGATCCTGCTGGCCAACTGCCTGGCCCAGGCCGCGGCGCTGATGGTCGGCAAGACCGAGGCCCAGGCCCGCGCCGAGTTGGAGAAACAGGGGCTGAGCGGCGAGGCGTTGGAGCAGTTGCTGCCCTACAAGGTCTTCCCCGGCAACCGGCCCAGCACCAGCCTGTTCTACCGTCGGCTGACCCCGAAAGTGCTGGGTTCATTGCTGGCGCTGTACGAGCACAAGGTGTTTACCCAGGGCGTGATCTGGAACATCAATTCCTTTGATCAATGGGGCGTGGAACTCGGCAAGCAACTGGCGAACGCCATCTTGCCGGAATTGAAGGGCGACCGACCCGCCAGTGGGCACGACGCCTCGACCATGGGTCTGATTCGCTTCTGCCGCGAGGCGGATTGACGGTGGATGGCTTGGTATACCGCAAGCGCGAATCACGGTCATTTGCCCGCAACAGAATCATGATAGGGGGATAAGCCGATGCTTGGAGAGAGCCACGATCTGTTTCATGAGTTTCCCGAGTACCGGGACCGCATCGCCGAACTGAAGGCCGCCGACCCCAGGTTCGCGCATCTGTACGACGAATACCATGCGGTCAATGACGAGGTGGAGCGCATCGAACTCCAGATCGAGACGCCTTCGGACCTGTATACCGAGACTCTGAAGAAACAGCGCCTGCACCTGAAGGACGAGATTTACGCCATCCTGCGCCGGACGCAAGCCCGGGAACGGACCTGAGGCCCACTCCGCCCTCGTTCCGATTCCACACGAGCGCCGGGCGTTGCCACAACCCCCGGCGCTTCTTTAATTAACTAACGGGTTCCCGTAGCAACGGCGTCATTCCTGGCGGCCTTGGCCTCCACGACGATGCCCTCAATTTCAACCGGCTGCTCGCCCGCCAGGGATTCTAGCCTTGAATAGCCCCTGGTCCGCTGGGTACGCGCGGCATTTACCACAAGATAATCCCATGCAAAACCACGATCATCAGCCGGGGGCCGAAAGTTCCAGCCCCATTTACTATGTCGGAGTCGGCGCCTCGGCCGGTGGCCTGGAAGCGCTGGAGTCGTTCTTCACTTCGATGCCCGTTGAAAGCGGCATGGCCTTTATCGTCATCCAGCATCTCTCCCCCGACTACAAGAGCATGATGGTCGAACTGCTCTCCAAACGCACCGCCATGCCGGTCCGGCGCGCCGAGGAGGGCATGCTGGTCGAGGCGAACTCGGTTTATCTCATCCCGCCCAAGAAGAATCTTTCCATCTTCCACGGCAAGCTGCTGTTGAGCGAATCGGACCACTCGCGCGGGCTCAACCTCCCGATCGACGTCTTCCTGCGTTCGCTGGCCGACGATCAGGCGGACAAGGCGATCGGCATCATCCTGTCCGGCACCGGCAGCGATGGCGTGCGCGGCATCCGGGCGATCAAGGAAGCCGGCGGCATGGTGATGGTGCAGAGCGAGGAATCGGCCCGGTTCGACGGCATGCCGCGCGCGGCCATTTCCACCGGCCTGGCCGACTTTATCCTGGCTCCCGACGAGATGCCGCCGAAGCTGTCTTCGTTCATCCGCCATCCCTACGCCGCCAAGACGGATCGCCCGCAAGCCCTGCTTTCGGACGAAGACGGCCTGACCCGCATCTTTGCCCTGCTGCGCGAACGCACCCGGGTGGACTTCACCTTCTACAAGCCCAGCACCGTGGCCCGGCGTATCGAGCGGCGCATGACGGTCAATCAAATTTACGATCTGCGCGACTACGTCAAATTCATGGAGAGCTACGCCGGCGAGGTGATGGCCCTCTATCGCGATCTGCTGATCGGCGTCACCAGCTTCTTTCGCGACCGCGAGGTGTTCGACGAACTGGAAGCCCATTACCTGCCCCGGCTATTCGAGCGCGTGGAAGCCCGCGAGGTCCGGTTCTGGGTGGCCGGTTGTTCAACCGGCGAGGAGGCCTATTCGCTGGCCATTCTGAGCCGCGAGATCCTGGAAAATCTGGGTAAGCGACTCGACGTCAAGATTTTCGCCACCGACATCGACCGGGACGCCATCCTGCGCGCCAGCGGCGGCATGTATCCCGAGAGCGTTGCCGCCGATCTGTCGCCGAAGTTCCTGGCGCGGTATTTCCACCGCCGGGAAGACCACTACCAGATCGACCGCTCGATCCGCGAAATGGTGGTTTTTGCTCAACACAATCTGATCAAGGATCCGCCGTTCACCAACATCGAACTGGTCAGTTGCCGCAACCTGTTGATCTATCTGCAGCCGGTGCTGCAACGCAAGGCCATGGAGCTGATGAACTTTTCGCTCAACCCGCAAGGCATCCTGCTGCTCGGCAGCAGCGAAACGACCGGCGAGCTGGCCGATCTGTTCGAACCGATGCACCAGAAATTCAAAATCTACGCCTCCAAGGGCAAGCGCCGCCCGACCAGCAACGGCCCCGAGTTTTCGACCGTTCCCGAAGTGCGCCCGTGGCAGAATCGCGCTCGCGCCGCCGGCGGGCAATGGCTGCGCAGCCATGAGGAAGAGCGCTTGCTCGACCGTTTCCTGCAATCGCTCGCGGGTGATTACGTGCCGCTGGCGGTGGTGGTGAACGAGCAGATGGAGGCGCTGCATATTCTGGGCGATCCGGAGGGCTTCTTCCGGCTGCCGTCCGGCAAGCTGATGAACGACATCACCAAGATCGCGGTGAAGGACTTGGCCATCCCGCTGGCCACCGGCCTGCAAAAAGTGTTTAAAACCGGCGAGGAACTCAAATACACCAGCATCCGGCTAAAATGGCGCGACGAGACCAAATCCATCCAGATCCGCATCCGGCCGCTGCCGGGGAAAAAGGGCCAGGAACCGCTGGCGGTGGTGTTCATCGAGGAGATTGCCCCGCAGCCGAAGGAATCGGCCACGGGCGGCGCGCAGATCTTCGATGTGAGCCAGGAGGCCGAACAGCGCATTCACGACCTGGAGCAGGAACTCCAGTTCTCGCGGGAAAACCTGCAAGCCACCATCGAGGAGCTGGAAACCTCGAACGAGGAACTACAGGCCACCAACGAGGAACTGCTCGCCAGCAATGAGGAACTGCAAAGCACCAACGAGGAACTGCAGTCGGTCAATGAGGAACTGCATACCGTCAACGCCGAGCATCAGAGCAAAATCATCGAGTTGACCGAACTGAACAACGATCTGGACAACCTGATGACCAGTACCCGGATCGGCACCCTGTTCCTGGACGAAAACCTGACCGTCCGCCGGTTCACGCCCGAGATCCGCCGGGTTCTCAAGGCTCTCGACAGCGATATCGGCCGTCCCGTGAGCCACCTGGTTCACAACCTGGCGAACATGGACCTGTTCGCGCTCATTCAAGAGGTCGCCCGCACCGCCGTCGAACAGGAACGGGAAGTCCGCGCCCAGGACGGTGCGTGGTTCCTCATGCGCATCCTCCCTTATCACATCGGAGTAGGAGCCATTTCCGGCGTGGTGGTGACCTTTACCGACATCGGCTTGTTCAAGATCACGCAGAATGCGCTGTCCGAGCGCGAAACCCGGCTCGCCAGCCTGTATCGCGCCGTACCGGTGGGGGTCAGCCGGGTCGCCGGCCGCAAGTTCATGGAAGTCAACGATCATTTTTGCCAGATGCTGGGGTATGCCTCCGAGGAACTGGTCGACCAGAGTACGCGCATGTTGTATCTGTCCGAGGAGGAATTTGAGTCCGTGGGCAAGAACCTGTACGACCAGATCCGAATGCAAGGCGTGGGGGCGGTGGAAACACGCTGGCGATGCAAGGATGGCGCGATCCTGCCGGTATTGATCAATGGCTCGTCGTTGAATCCCGAGATTCCCGACGAGGGCGCGACGTTCACCATCCTGGATCTCTCCAGCCGCAAGCGGGCGGTCGAGCAGGCCAAAGCCAGCGAGGAACGCTATCGCCAGTTGTTCGACACCATGGCGGAAGGGGTCGTGTATCAGAATGCCGATGGTAAAATCATCTCCGCCAACCCGGCGGCCGAACACATCCTGGGTTTCTCGATTAACCAGATGAACGGGCGAACCTCTACCGATCCCTGCTGGCGGGCGATCGGCGAGGATGGAACGGAACTGCCCGGCGACCAGCATCCGTCGATGATCGCGCTGCGAACCGGCCAGCCCGTCACCGGAGCGGTGATGGGCGTGTTCAATCCGCGGCTCGATCACATTCGCTGGATTCGCGTCAACGCCATGCCGTGGCTCGAACCGGGCGAGAACAGTCCCAGCCAGGTTTGCGCCACTTTCAACGACATCACCGAGATCATCGAGTCGGCCCGGGCGCTGGCCCGCGCCCAGGACGAGCTGAATATCATCCGATGTGATCGAGCAGGACAGGGTGCGACATGATGCAAGACGATCAGGATGGAGCGAAAATCCTCAGGGAGAAGGCGGAAGCCAGCGCCGCGCGGCGCCATCAGGAGCAGGGCCGCTCCGACATGCCGGAGCTTTCCAGCGAGCAGGCCAAAAAGCTGGTTCACGAACTCCAGGTCCACCAGATCGAACTGGAAACTCAAAACGAAGAGTTGCGCCGCGTTATGGCGGAACTGGAGGAGTCCCGCAACCATTTCTCCTTCCTGTTCCAGCAAGCGCCGCTGGGCTACCTGTTGCTCGATGAAGTCGGGCTGATTTGCGAGGTCAACGAAACGTTTTGCCGGATGGTGAGCCAAGACCGGAACCTGTTGATTGGCAGACCGTTCTCGGAATGCATGGAAGGCCATGATCGCGGCGTGTTCCTGGCGCGCTACCGGGCATTTTTCAAGAACCCGGCCGGGAAAAATCTCGAGGCGCTCATTCTGCGCGCGCGTGGTCCGGCATTTTACGCGCACATCGAAGGCGCGATGATCGGGGTCTCCCTGGGGCGTCGGCAGGCGAACGACAAATCCCAGTTGCTGTTGGCGGTCACCGATATCACCGGGCGCAAGTGGGCGGAGGACAAGCGGCTGCAACTGGAGCGCCAGATGCAGCAGACCCAGAAACTGGAAAGTCTGGGCGTGCTGGCGGGTGGCATCGCCCACGACTTCAACAATCTCCTCGCGATCATTCTGGGCAACGCCAGCCTGGCGCTGGACGAACTATCACCGATCTCTCCCGCCCGCGACAGCCTGCGGGCGATCGAGGAGACCTCGCTGCGGGCCGCCGAACTGTGCCGTCAAATGCTGGCATATTCGGGCAAGGGCCGCTTCGTCATCGAAAATATCCGACTGGGCGATCTGATCGGGGACATGGTCTCCCTGCTCAAGGCGTCCATCTCGAAGAAGGCTATTTTGAACCTGAACCTGAAGGAATCGCTGATCCCCCTGCATGGCGATCCCAGCCAGATCCGTCAGGTGGTGATGAACCTGGTGATCAACGCGTCGGAAGCTCTCGGCGACCGCGCCGGCACGGTCGCGATCTCGACCGGTCTCATGGAATGTTCGCGCGAATGCCTGTCCCAGGTCTACCTGGAAGAGAGCCTGAGCGAAGGGCTTTACGTGTGGTTGGAGGTATCGGACACGGGCTGCGGCATGGATCCGGAAATCCAGCGGCGCATCTTCGAGCCGTTCTTCACCACCAAATTCACCGGCCGGGGTCTGGGCCTGTCGGCCGTGTTGGGTATCGTGCGAGGGCATCAGGGCGCGTTGAAGGTGTATAGCGAACCGGGCGGGGGCACGACCTTCAAGGTGTTGTTCCCGGCGGCGAAGCAGGAAACAACGGCCGTGGCCCGACTGGACGCGGTGAACTTGGCCGATTGGAAAGGCGCGGGCACGATCCTGCTGGTGGACGATGAGGAATCGGTCCGCATCCTGGGCGTCAGGATGCTCGAGCGGCTTGGATTCCAGGTGCTGACCGCCGTGGACGGCCGCGAGGCTCTGGAGATCTACCGCGCGCGGCGCGGCGAGATCGTGCTCGTGCTGCTGGACCTGACCATGCCCGACCTGGATGGCGAGGAGACGTTCCGCGAGTTGCGCTGGCTCGATCCAAAGGTCCGGGTGGTGATGTCGAGCGGCTATACCGAAAGCGAGATTACCCCGCGGTTCGCCGGCCAGCAATTGACCGGCTTTTTGCAGAAGCCCTACACCATGACCGCGCTGATGGATTGTCTGCGCGGTCCCCTGGGCGACGGCGGGCCTCCAAAGCCAGGGATTGAAGGCAAATAGGCCCGACGATTCGCGCGCGAACCCACCACCCTCAAAACCCATGACCATTCGCAATCTCGATGCGCTCTTCAAACCGGACACGATCGCCCTGATTTGCGGCGGCGGGGACCGCGAACTGATCATTGCCCGCAATCTGATGTGTGGCGGTTTCCAGGGGCCGATCATGCCGGTGGATGCGAAGCGGTGGGCGCTGGAAGGCGCCCTCACCTACCCCGACATCGCCAGTCTGCCGCTGCCCCCGGCGCTAGCCATCATCACCCGACCGCTACAGGAAGCGCCGGCGCTGGTTCGGGAACTGGGCGAACGCGGCGCCCGGGCCGCGCTGCTGGTCAGCGAGGCCCGGAGTCTGCCGCCCGGCGAACGCGCGGCGCTGTCGCAAGCGATCCTGGACGCGGCCCAGCCGTATCTGTTACGGGTATTGGGTCCCGGTTCCCAGGGCTTCAACGTCCCCCGTTCCCGCCTTAACGTCAGCCTGAATCTCCAACCGCTCCTGCCCGGGCAGATCGCCTTTATCACCGAGTCCGGCACCATCGGGCAGACCGCCCTCGACTTGGGCAATCACTACGGTTTTGGTTTCAGCCATCTGATCCATCTGGGCGATAGCCTGGATGTGGATCTCGCCGACGTTCTCGACTACTTGGCCGGGGATTACCATACCCGGGCGATTTTGCTGTACCTGGAACACATTGGCGATGCCCGCAAGTTCATGTCGGCGGCGCGGCGCGCGGCGCGCATCAAACCGGTCATCGTGCTGAAACCACGCCGCTACCCCGAGGATCCGGACGATGCGGTGTACGCCGCCGCTTTTCGCCGCGCCGGCCTGCTGCGGGTGGACGACAGCGATGAACTCCTGCAAATGATCGAGGTGCTGAAAGCCGCCAAGCGGGTCAACAGCGACCGCCTGGCTATCCTCGGCAACAGTTCCAGCATGAGTCTGTTGGCGACCGATACCCTGTACCGCTTTGGCGGGCGACTGGCGCAGTTTTCCGAGGCGACCCAACAGGGGTTGGAAGCGCTGATCGAGTCCAGCGCCCTTCCCAATCCGGTTGACCTGGGCGATCAGGCCGACGCCGGCGCCTATGGTCGGGCGCTGGATTTGGTGCTCGCCGATCCCGGGGTGGACGGTGTCCTGGTCGTCAAGACGCCCAGCGCCCTCGGCGAGACCACGGCGGTGGCCGACGCGCTGATCCAGCGCCTCCCCGGCAGCCGCCACTGCATCATCGCCAGTTTTCCCGGCCCCCAGACCGGCGCGGCGGCCCGGCGGCGCTTACTGGAACAGCAAGTGCCGACCTACGAAACCGCCAGTGGCGCGGTGCGCGCGTTCATGCGAATCGTGCAATACAAGCGCAATCAGGCGCTGCTGATGGAAACCCCACCTTCGCTGTCGGAGGAATTTACCCCCGATAGCGCGGCGGCGCGGACCATCCTCGCCCGGGTGCTGGCCGACGGGCGCCACGGTCTCAACGAGTACGAGGCGATGCAACTGCTGGCCGCCTACGGCATCCCGGTCGCGGAAACCCGGAGGGCGCGTTCCCCGGACGAGGCCGCCGCCATGGCGGTGCAACTGCATCCGCTGGTCGCCTTGAAGATCGTCTCGCCCGATATCGTGGCCAAATCGCAGGTCGGTGGGGTCGCCCGCTACCTGAGCACGCCGGAGGCGGTGCGCCAGGCGGCGATCACGATGCTAACGCGGTTGCGCGACATGGCCCCGGCGGCCCGGTTCGACGGCTTCATCCTGCAGCCGATAGTGGCCCGCGATGGTGCTTACGAACTGACCGTGGGCGTGCGCGCCGGCGGGGGCTTCGGGCCGGTGATCTACTTCGGCCAGGGTGGCATGGAAACCGAAGTCATCGACGACTTGGCCTATGGCCTGCCACCGCTCAACTTGCACCTGGCCCGCGAAATCATGGCGCAAACCCGAATTTACCAGCGGCTGCGTTACAGTCTGTTGCGCCGCGCCAACCTCAACGCCCTGGCGCTAACCCTGGTCAAGGTATCGCAAATGGTCGTCGACCTGAGCGAATTGGCCGAACTGGAGATCAACCCACTGTGGGTCAACGCCCAAGGGGTGGTGGCGCTGGATGCCCGGGTGCGGCTGACGCCGATCACCAGCACCCCGGTCCAGCGCCTGGCGATTCGCCCCTATCCCAAGGATCTGGAGGAAACCATCACTCTGCCCAACGGGCGGGAGCTGCTGTTGCGTCCGGTGTTGCCCGAGGATGAACCCTCGCTGCAAGCGCTGGTGCAGCGGGCCTCGCCCGAGGATCTGCGGCTGCGGTTTTTCCAGCCCATCCGCGAACTGTCGCACGACATGGCGGCGACGCTGACCCAGATCGACTACCACCGGGAAATCGCGCTGGTGGCGGTCGGTCCCGGTCTGCCCGGCAAAGCCAAGGTGTACGGTATCGTCAATCTCAGCGCCGACCCGAACAATGAGCGGGCGGAGTACTCCATTCTCGTCGACCGGGCGCTGATGCGGTTAGGGCTCGGCAACCTGCTGATGCAGCGCATCATCCACTATGCTCGGGCGCGCGGCATCCAGGAAATCTACGGCGAGGTGCTGAAGGAAAACAAACCGATGCTACAAATGAACCAGGCGTTGGGCTTTGCCGTCCGTAACGACCCGGACGATCCCGGTCTGAAGCATGTGGTTTTGAAACTCCATTGTACGGACTTGTCCATAGGGTGAATTGATAATGAGCGAGAAGCGTCTCCTGGTCGTCGACGACGAACCCGAATTTGGCGAACTCGTGCGCAAGGTGGCCACCGGCCTGGGTTACGAGGTGCGAGTGACCACTCATGGCCGCGCTTTCCAGGACGCCTACCATGAATTGCGCCCCACCATGATTGTGATGGACATGGTGATGCCCGAGATGGATGGCAACGAACTGGTGTTGTGGCTGATGGAGCAGCGCTACGCCGCCAACCTGATCATCATCACCGGCTACAGCCCCGACTACGCCAAGGATGCCCGCGTGCTGGCGGAATTCAACGGCTTGCGTTCGGTGACGACCCTGACCAAACCGATCGGGCTGGCCAAACTGCGCGAAGTTCTGAGCGGCGACGGCTGAGCGGGCGCAACGGCGGGCGCGGGGGGTAACTCACCGTGGTCGTCCCGAACTGGGCGGACCGGGCCCACCGATCACCTGGCCAGCACCGCCACGGATTCGACATGGGCGGTATGGGGAAACATGTCCAGTACGCCGGCGCCGAGCAGTCGGTAGCCGAAGCGATGCGCCAGTTCGCCGACATCGCGCGCCAGGGTGGCGGGATGGCAGGAAACATAGACGATCCGTCGCGCGCCCAGCGTCGCCATCCAGGGCATCAGCTCCAACGCGCCGGATCGGGGCGGATCGAGCAGAATCTTGTCGTAGCCGCCCTGAATCCAGGGCTGCCCGGTCAAGTCGCCCGCCAGATTGGCGGCGTAAAACACGGCGTTCGCGATGCTGTTGCGCGCGGCGTTGCGCCCGGCCCACTCGACCAGGCTGGCATCCCCTTCCACCCCGACCACCTCCCGCGCTCGCCGGGCCAGCGCCAGGGTGAAGTTGCCCAGCCCGCAGAACAGATCCAGCACCCGGTCCCGCGGCCCGATCTCCAGCAGTTCGCCGGTTCGCTCGACCAGTTGCCGGTTGAGGGCGGCGTTGACCTGAATGAAGTGATACGGCTGGAATTCCAGTTCCAGCCCGTCCGCCAGCCGGTAACTCAAACCTCCTTTCTTCCCCGGAGAAAGAGGCGGCGGGGGCGCGGGGAAATTTTCCAGCACCCGCACGCTGTCCGGCCCGCCCGGTTGCAGATACAGAGCGAGACCGTGGCGCTCGCCGAATGACCGGAGTTGCGCCAAATCCAGCTCGCTCGGCGCCGCCAGCACCCGCAGGCTCAAACTCATCACCGCGTCGCCGCCGGCGACCTCGATCTGTGGCAGCCGGTCGCGGATGGACAGGGTTTCGATCAGCCGGGCCAGTTCCTCCAGCAGGCCGCCGACCCGCTCGTCCAGCACCTCGCAGCGGCGCAGATCGGCCACATACGGACCGCGCCGCTCGCGGAAGCCCACCAACACCCGCCCTTTTTTGGTCACGTACTTGACGCCCAGTCGCGCCCGCCGTCGGTAGCCCCAAATCGGGCCGGTCAGCGGCTCCAGCACCCGTTCCGGCTGAACCTTGCCGATATGGGTCAGGCTGTCCAGCAACCAGCGCTGCTTGCGCGCCAGTTGCGCGGTCGGGTCGAGATGTTGCAGGGCGCAGCCGCCGCAGAGGCCGAAATGGGCGCAGCGCGGCTCGACCCGCTCCGGCGCCGGCGTCAGCACCTCCAATACCCGCGCCTCGTCGCGGCGGCTCCGGCGGGCGGTGTACGCGCAGCGGACCTCCTCGCCCGGCAGTGCGCCCTCGACGAACACGGCTTTACCCTCGCGCCGCGCCACGCCATAACCCTCGTGGGTCAAATCCTCGATGTGGGCGATGAACGGCTCCGCCGCCGCCATCGCCTTACGCTTTTTTGCCGCCGAACCGCTCATGCGTCGCTCCTCAATCCGAGAACAGCCCGGTGGACAGATAGCGGTCGCCCCGGTCGCAGATGATGGTGACCATCACCGCGTTTTCGACCTCTTGCGACAGCCGCAGCGCGGCCGCCACCGCGCCGCCCGCCGATACCCCGCAGCAGATCCCCTCCTCGCGAGCCAGCCGGCGAGTCATGATCTCGGCTTCGGTCTGGGTGACATCGAGGAGGCGATCCACCCGCGCCGGGTCGTAGATTTTCGGCAGGTACGCCGCCGGCCAGCGGCGGATGCCGGCGATGCTGGAACCCTCGGTCGGCTGCACTCCGACGATTTGCACGGCGGGATTCTGTTCCTTGAGATAGCGCGACACGCCCATGATGGTGCCGGTGGTGCCCATGGCGCTGACGAAGTGAGTGACTCGCCCGCCGGTGTCGCGCCAGATTTCCGGGCCGGTGGTTTCATAGTGGACCAACGGATTATCGGGATTGGCGAACTGGTCGAGCACTCGACCCTGTCCCTCCCGCTCCAGCCGCGCGGCCAGATCGCGGGCGCCTTCCATGCCATCCTCCTTGCTGACCAGGATCAGCTCGGCGCCGTAGGCCCGCATCGCGGCCCGGCGTTCGGCGCTCTGATTGTCCGGCATGATCAGCGTCAGGCGGTAGCCTTTGATCGCCGCGATCATGGCCAGCGCGATGCCGGTGTTGCCGCTGGTCGCCTCGATCAGCATGTCGCCGGGTCGGATGTCGCCGCGCGCCTCCGCCTGCCGGATCATGCCGAGCGCCGGTCGATCCTTGACCGATCCGGCGGGATTATTGCCTTCCAGCTTGCCGAAAATCAGATTGTTAGTATCGCCCGGCAGGCGTTGCAAGCGCGTCAGCGGCGTGTTGCCGACAAAGGCTTCAAGCGTGGGATGATGGGAATGGGGCATGATGATGTCCAGGCGGTCCTCGGGAATCGCGGCCTTCGGGCATTTGCCAAAACCGCGAAGCGTGTTAAATAGCGTCCAACGGATTATAACCAATGCTGACCTTGGCACCGCGCCCGCTACCCGCCGTTCAACCGCCAACGTTACCGGCCGACCACCGCCCCCGACCATCCCTCATGCTCCGTTCCAGCCTGCGCCCCGCGTTCATCTGGTTACTGTTCTGCATCTTGGCCTTCGTCGCTGATCCACTGTGGGCACAAGAGGACGCCGCGCCGCTCACTGCCACGGAAACCCGCGAAAACGGTACGCTCACCGTGACGGTCGAGGGCGTGGACGGGCCGTTGCGCGACAACGTGCTGGCCCATCTGGAACTCAACCGCTTTGCCGGCCAGGCCGCGCCGGACGAGACCCGGATGCGCTGGCTGCACACCCGCGCCGAAACCCAGATCCGCGCGGCGCTGCAACCCTTCGGCTACTACCAACCCACCATCGAGTCCACCCTGAACCGCACCCCCAACGGCTGGGAAGCACGCTACCGAATTCAGCCCGGCCGCGCGCTGCGCATCACGACGCTGGACGTGCAAATCCTCGGCGAAGGCCAACAGGATCCGGCCTTCCAGCAAGCGCTGGCCAACGCACCGCTCGCCCAGGGTCAAGTCCTCGATCAGCCCAAGTACGAACAGTTCAAGCAGGCGCTGGAAAGGCTGGCCACCGAGCGCGGCTATTTCGACGCCCGCTTCACCGAGCACGCCATCCGGATCAATCTGCAAACCTACGAGGCCGCCATCCATTTGCATTACGATACCGGCCCGCGTTACCGCTTCGGAAACATCACCTTCAAGCAGAGTTTCCTGTCGCCCAAGCTGCTGAACCGCTATCCCCGTTTCAAGCCGGGTGATCCCTACAACGCCAATGACCTGCTAAAACTGCAAGCCGATCTTAACAGTAGCCCGTACTTCAGCCAGGTTCAGGTCAACGCTCCGCCCGATGCCGCCACCGATACCACGCCAGTCGAGGTGGAACTGGAACCCAACAAGCAGCGCAAGTACAGCGCCGGTCTCGGCTACGGCACCGATACCGGCGCCCGTGGCAGGCTGAAAATGGAACAGCGCTGGGTCAATCCCCAAGGCCACCACTACGAGGCGGAACTGCTGTGGTCAACGGTTAAATCGGCTCTCGGCGTCAAGTACATGATCCCCGGCGAAGATCCGACCACCGACGAGTACACCCTGACCGCCAGCTATATCAATCAGAATTACAATCAGCAGGACTATGAACTCGCCACGATCGGAGGTGGTTGGCAGCGGCAGGATGGCAAATGGCTGAAGAACTACAATCTGAACTACCAGTATGAGGACTATCTGGTCGGCGACGACTCCAGATCCACGTCACTGCTGTTGATCCCCGGCCTAAACTGGACCTGGATCGACGCCGACGACCGCCTGTATCCCAGCCGTGGCCTGCTGTTCGGCTTTGAACTGCGCGGCGCCGCGACCGAACTGCTCTCGGACACCACTTTCGCGCAAGGCATGCTGCATCTGAAAGGGGTATACGCCCTGAATGACGCCAGCCGGATCATCGCCCGCGGCGACTTCGGGGCGACCGCCATCAGCGCGAATATCGAGGAATTGCCGACCTCGCTGCGCTTTTTCGCCGGCGGCGACGCCAGTGTGCGCGGTTATGCCTATAACAGCATCGGTCCCACTGACGCCGAGGGTACGGTCGTCGGCGGCAAGAACCTGCTGGTGGGTAGTTTGGAATACGAACACCGGGTCTGGGACGGCTGGAGCGTCGCCGCCTTCGTGGACAGCGGCGACGCCTTCGACGGGACCAGTCCCGACATGAAAACCGGCATCGGCGTGGGCTTGCGCTGGCGTTCGCCGGTCGGACCGGTACGGCTGGATTTCGCCTCCGGGCTGGACCGGCCGCCGGGCGACGCCTTCCGTTTCTCCTTCGGCATCGGGCCTGATCTGTGAATACCTCCCGCGCCTTGCGCCGTCTGCTGTTCTGGCTGTTCTCGCTGCTTCTGCTCCTGCTGCTCCTGATCGTGCTGACGGGTGGGATCACCGTTTCCACCGAAACCGGACTCAAGGGTCTTCTGACGCTGGCCGGGCGGGTATTGCCGGGACAATTGAGTTACGGCCAGGTCAGCGGCCGGCTGCTGGGACCGCTGCGGGTCGAGCAACTCCGTTACGAGGATGGCCCACTGAAAGTGGCGCTCGCCAGTGTCGAACTCGACTGGCGGCCCGTGGATTTGCGCGATGGGACGTTGAACCTCGTCCGGTTGCGCTTCAGCGGCCTGGAAGTGCAATTGCCGCCCGGCGATAGCGCCCCGTCATCGCCCGAGCCGCTGGTTTTGCCCGACATCCACCTGCCGCTGGCGGTTACCATCGCCGATCTGCGGGGCCACGCCATCCGCATCCGGCCGGCCGGCGCCGAACCTATCCAGATTGACGCCATCCACCTCAAGGTTCGCACCGAGGCCGATGGCATCAGCATCGAAACCCTGGAAGTCCGGGCGCCCCAGGGCGAGGTCCATCTAAGCGGCCGGCTGAATCCCACGGGCGGCTATCCGCTCCAGGTCCGGCTGAACTGGCAACTTCCAACCTCGGACTACGGAACCTTCAATGGCCAAGGCGAAATCCAGGGCGAGTTGCGCGACCGGCTGCAACTGACGCAGCACATCACCGGCGTGGCCACGCTGGACTTGAGCGGCGATGTCCGCCAGCCGCTGGACCCGAAACCCGCCTGGTCGGCCCAGGCCAAACTGGACGTGGCGGACCTCAAGCCCTTTGTCCCGGACCTGGCCGGCAAACCTTTAAGCGCGCAACTGGACGCGCAAGGCGTACTGACCCGCTTTCAGGGACAAGGCGAGATTACCGCCACTGTACCGGAACTCGGTCCCGCCACCCTGAAATTCACCGCCGCCGGCGACGAGCAGGCGCTCAAGCTGGACGAACTGCGGCTGACCGTCGCCGACCGGCCGCTGGCGTTCGACGCCAAGGGCGACCTGCAATTCGATGATCTCCGTTTCAACGTGACCGGCCAATGGCAAGCCCTAATTTGGCCGATGACCGGTCCAGCGCAAGTGGAGAGTTCCAGAGGCGAGTTCGCCGCCGAAGGCACACCCAAGGACTACCGGTTCCAGCTCGCCGCCGAACTGCAAGGCCCGGACGTTCCCAAGGGTCGCTGGACGTTGGCCGGTCAGGGTTCCGACCAGGCAGTGCGCGACGTCAAGCTCGCTGGCCAGACGCTGGAAGGAACGATCCAGGGTAATGCCAATGTCGCCTGGCTGCCCGCCGTGCGCTGGCAGGCCGAATTGACCGGCACGGGACTCAACCCCGGCGCGCACTGGAAAGACGTACCGGGCAAGCTGAACCTGCGGCTTAAGAGTGACGGCAGATTGGAAGATGCGGTATTACGCGCCAATCTTCTGCTGGAAGATCTGGTTGGCACTCTGAGCGGGCAGGCGGTGCGCGGCAATGCCGACATCGCGGTTCAAGACCAGAATCTGACTATCAAAACCCTGAAAATAAACGCGGGCGACGCCCGGTTGGAAGCCGACGGGTCGCTGGCGCAACGCTGGGATTTTCGCTGGAAACTCGGCGTGCCGCAGCTCAAATCACTGGTTCCCGGCTTGAGCGGGACCATCGCCAGCAGCGGCAACTTGAGTGGACCCCGCGACCGGCCGGCGGTGGCGGCCAACTTCACGGTACAGAATCTGCGCCAGGGCGACACCCAAATCCAGAAGCTGCGCGGCGAGGCCAATGTGGATATCGGCGGCGCCAGCCGTTCCCAGTTGAAAGTCAGCGGTGAAGGGCTGACGCTGGGCGGTCAGAACTGGAAATCGTTTACCCTCGACGGTGGCGGCACGCCAGCCGCCCACGATCTCAAGGCGGAATTGGTCGGCGAGCCGGGCCGCTTCCTGCTCGCGCTGGCGGGCAGCCTGCAAACCCCGTCCCTGCTGTGGCAGGGACGCATCACTCAACTGAGCGCCAGGGACACCGCCGCTGGCGCCTGGAATTTGGACCAACCAGCGATGGTGCGCGCCTCGGCCAAGGCCGCCAGTCTCGCTGCCGCCTGCCTGAGCAGCGCGCCCACCCGGCTGTGCCTGCAAGGCCAGTGGGAGCAGTCCGGCAATTTCAACGGCCGCGCGCAACTCAGCAATCTCACCCCGGAACGGTTCAAACGCTTGCTGCCCCAGGGCGTGAATCTCGCGACCAGCGTCAGCGGCGACGCCACCGTCAGCGGCAAAATCGGCGGTGGGTTGCAAGGCAAGCTCAACCTGAGCATCGCCCCCGGCGGCCTGAGCATGGAAGCTAACGGCCAGCCGATCCGTTTCACCCTCAACGGCGGCAGTCTGCAACTCGAAACCAACGGCCGCACCGCCAGCGGTCAAGCGCGGCTGGACTTGGCGCAAACTGGACAAGTGCAGGCCAACCTGCAAGCGCAGGACCCGTTCGGCGCCGCCCGGCTAAGCGGCAATATCAACGCCGCCATCACCGACCTGAAGGTGGCGTCGGCTTTCGCGCCACAGTTGCAAAACGTCTCGGGACAATTGCGGGCGGATGTCAACGTCGCCGGCACCATTTCCAAACTGGCGCTGCGCGGCGAAATCCGCCTGGAAAACGCCGGCGCCAGCATTCCCGAAGCCGGGATCAAGCTGGAGAACCTCCAGTTCACCGCTGTCAGCGACGGCCAGGGACCGCTGCGACTCTCCGGCTCGGTCCGCTCCGCCCCTGGTCAGTTGCAACTGAGCGGGACCGTTGACCCGCTGAAGCCACAACTGAATCTGACGGTCCAGGGCGAGAATTTCCAGGCGCTGAAAACCACCGACCTGCAAATCCAGATCAGCCCCAATCTGAAACTGGATATCGCTCAACGGCAGATCCGGATCGACGGCGAGGTGACCATCCCGCGCGCCTTCCTGCGGCCCGGTAGCGACCGGCCGGGAGCGGTTCAGGCATCGGATGATGTCGTCATCGTCAACGGTTCTAACGGCGACGCGCTGCCGCCCACCCCCCGGGGCTTCGAAATATACGCTAGGGTACGAGTCATTCTGGGCGATGACGTCCAACTGGAAACGCCCGCCTTCAAAGGCCGGTTGAGAGGGAGTTTGCTGGTGGAGGAAACACCGCAGTTGGCGCCACGAGGCAGCGGCAGCATCGAAGTCGTCGCTGGCAACTACCGGATTTTTGGCGAGGAGATTCAGATCCAGCGCGGGCAGTTGCTGTTCAGCAGCAGCCCGCTCGACAATCCGGGCCTGGATTTGCGGGTGGCGCGGCAGTCGTCGGGCAGCGCCTTCACCGGCACGTCGATCACCGCCGGCGCGCAAATCCGGGGTACGCTGAAAAACCCCAAAATGACCCTGTTTTCGGAACCGAAGATGCCCGATTCCAGCATCCTGTCCTATCTGGTGCTGGGCCGATCATCGCAAAGCGGCGGCTCCGAGTCCGCGCTGCTGTTCAAGGCCGCCAACGCCATGGGACTGGGCGGTGGCGCGCTCACCAAGAGTCTGGGCGATGCGTTCGGTCTGGATTCCCTGCAATTAGGGTCTGACAGCGGCGGCAAAAAAAACACCTCGCTGATGCTCGGCAAGTACTTGTCGCCAGATTGGTACGTTGGTTACGGGGTGGGTCTGTTCAACGCCGTCAATACCTTCAATGTGAAGTACCGACTGAGCAAGCGCCTGATGTTCGAGTCCAACACCAGCGCTGCCGGGACTGGCGCCGATCTGATCTACACCGTCGAGCGTTGAGGGTCTTGTCCATCAATACCAGTGCGTCATTTCCGCCGCCGACGCCCGCGCAGCCTTGCGGGAAGTGCTGGCCTGCATTGCCGCCAGCGGCCAGGGTTCGATGCTGGCGGTGCTCAAACGCTTCGGCGATAAGACTTCGGGCGGTTTGCCGTCCTTCCCTCGGCCCGGCGTGACCCTGGCGCTGGATTTCCCTAATCGGGGACAGAAGACGCACTCCAACATGGTGGCTTGATTTGAAAATCTGGATCGATGCGGATGCCTGTCCGGCTCCGGTCAAGGCCATTGTATTTCGCGCCTCGCAACGGGCCAGGGTGCCGGTCACCCTGGTGGCCAACCACCGGGCGCAGACACCGCCCTCGCCCTTGATCACGGTGGTCCAGGTCAGCCAGGGTTTCGACGCGGCCGATGACTACATCGTCGAACACGCAACCGCCAACGACCTGGTCATCACCGCCGATATTCCGCTGGCGGCCCGACTGGTGGCGCAGGGGATTCCCGCGCTCAACCCGCGTGGTGAGTTATATACGGAGGATAACGTCCAGGAGCGGCTGGCTTTGCGCAATCTCAAGGAGGAGTTGCGGACGGCGGGTAATATGACCGGCGGTCCGGCGCCCTACCACAACCGCGACAAGCAAGCTTTCGCGAACAGTCTGGACCGCTGGCTGACATGCCAGCGCGCCAGCTAACCCGCTCAGTACCCGGTTTCCGGCCGCGCGCCCGGCTGATGCGCCAGCCGGTACACCTTCTCCAGCAGCCAGACCAGGCCGCGATCCCGCCAGCGCGATTCCTCGGACAGGGCATCGCGGGTGTGGAGCAACTCCACCTCGTGGGTCGATCCGTACAGCGCCCGCACCTCCGCTTCGTCGACCGCGAACGGTGGCCCTGGCAGCACCGTCTGGTCGTACTCCATCGTTACCAGCAGCGCCCGCGTTCCAGGCGGCAGAATGGCATCCAGATGGCGGGCGTAGCGCTCGCGCATCGCCGGTGGCAACGCGATCAGCGAGGCGCGGTCGTAGATCCCGGCGCAATCGGCGACGTGGCGCGGCTCCAGGGCGAAGAAGTCGCCGAGCAGGATGCGGATTTCGTCCACTTCCCAGATTTCGAACGCGCCGTCATGCCAGCGGCGTGGCCGCAAGCTGTTCTCGTCAAAGAACGCCGCGACCGCCATGGGACTGAGCTCCACCCCAGTCGCCGGATGGCCATTCCCCGCCAGCCACAGCAGGTCGAGGCTCTTGCCACACAGAGGAACGAACACCCGCTGGCCGGATCGCAGTTCCAGACGATTCCAAAACTGCTGGAGATAAACATTGATTTCCTGCTTGTGAAAGCCGATCTCGGCCCGCTCCCAGCGTTCGTGCCAGAAACTCGGTTGCATGTTGTCACCTTGTCTGTTCGATCATTCAATTGTATCAACCGGGAAGTTGTACAAAAACTCCAGTCAATAGCGACATTCAGAATTCCCTCCTCAATTGAGGGGCGCGCGCCGTTATACTATTGCCGTTGCCGTGAAGGAAACCGCCGATGACTACCGAACATCACCCACCGCGCTACACGATCGGCGAGGAAATCGCCAACAGCGTGATCCACGGCGTCGGCATCGTGCTGGGCATCGCCGGTCTTGGGGTATTGACCGCCTTTGCCAGTCTGTACGGCGACGCCTGGCATATCGTGGGATGCAGCATTTTCGGCGCGACCCTGATTCTGCTCTACACCACCTCGACCCTGTACCACAGCATCCCGCTGCCGCGGGTCAAGGCGGTGCTGCGGACGCTCGATCATTCCGCGATTTTCATTCTGATCGCCGGCACCTACACCCCGTTTTTGCTGGTGAACCTGCGTGGTCCCTGGGGCTGGTCGCTGTTCGGTGCCATCTGGGGGTTGGCGCTGGTCGGGATCGTGCTGCGCATCGTGCGCGGGCGTCGTTCGACCCTGGTCTCGGTGACGCTCTACATCGGCATGGGCTGGGCGGTGGTGGTCGCCGCCAAACCGATGCTGAGCCATGTCGCGCCGGGCGGCCTGTGGCTGCTGCTGCTGGGCGGGCTGGCGTACACGCTCGGCGTCATCTTTTATGTCTGGAAGCGCCTGCCCTATCACCACGCCATCTGGCACGGCTTCGTTTTAGCCGGCAGCGTCCTCCACTTCTTCGCCATCCTGTTCTACGTCGTCCCGCTGGCCGAGCCGGGGCCGGGTTAGCGTCCACACCCATGCCGCTCGACTTCCCCAGAATTTTCGGCGCTGTTCTATTGGCCATGCTGGCAATGGCTTCGTTGCTCCTCGGCGTGGTCATCGGATTGTTCGCCAAACCTTCGCGGCGAACCAACGCCATCGTCATGGCGTTCGGCACCGGCGCCCTGATCCAGGCGCTGGCGCTGGAGTTGGCGTTCGAGGGCGCGGAGCGGCTGATGACGGAAGATCACCTGAGCGGCCTCGCCAGTTGGTTGTGGGTGGCATCGGGCTTCGCGCTGGGCGGGGTGCTGTACTACCTGGGCGACTGCCGGCTGGAACGTTACGGCGCCGCCCTGCGCCATCCGGCCCTCACCAAGCTCTACCTGCTGCGCAAGAAGCGGGAGCAGTCGGCGCCCCTGCTGGCCCGGCTGGCGCAAGTCGATCTGCTGCGCTCGCTGCCGCCCGAGGAGATGGAGGAAGTGCTGCTGTGCGTCCAACCAGCGCAATTCGCCGCCGGGGACACCATCTTCCGCCGGGGCGAGGCTGGCGATGCGCTGTATCTGATCGTCGCGGGCGCGGTCGCGGTACTCGCCGGCGACCCGGCCGATAACGCCGAATCCACCACGCTCGCCCGGCTGGCCGAGGGCCAGTCGTTCGGCGAAATGGCCTTGCTGACTGGCGAATCGCGCACCGCCACCGTGGTCGCCCTTACCGATGTCGAACTGCTCAAAATCGCCAAGGAGCATTTCGACGAACTGCTCGACTGTTCGCCTCGCCTGCGGCGGACGGTCGAAGCCCTGAACTCGCAACGGCTCCTGCAAAATGTCGCCACCCTGCGCGAGCAGGCTGATGCGGCAGACTGGCAGGAACTCGCGCTGGCGAATATTCAGCGCTTGAGCTGCAAGGAGGAAACGGCGCTGATGGCAAAACACGCGGCGGCCGGCGCACCGCTGGCGCTGTTTCTCGGCGCAATGCTCGATGGCATTCCCGAGTCGCTGGTGATCGGCTCCAGCTTCGTGGCGCTCGATTCGTTTCGTTTCACCTTCCTGGCGGCGGTGTTCCTGTCGAACCTGCCGGAAGCCATCGGCAGCGCGGTGGGCATGAAGCAGGCCGGTTTCAGCACGACACGGATCTTTACCCTGTGGGGACTGCTGGTGCTGGCCGGCGCGCTGGCGGCGGCGCTGGGCAACATCTTTCTCGCCGGTGCGCCGCCGGCGCTGCTCACCCTGGTCGGGGCCATCGCCGGCGGCGGTATCCTGGCGATGGTGTCCTCGGTGATGATGCCCGAAGCCTACGAGGATGGCGGTCCAGCCGTCGGGCTGGCCACCATCGCCGGCTTCCTCGCCGCCTTCCTGTTCAATTTCCTGTGAATCCCTGGACCCGCTGCATGCACCGGCTGGGGCTGCTGCGCTCGGTGCTGACGTATCACGGCATTCCGCTGCGCCGGCGCCGACTGACCCGGTTCTACGCCCCGTTCATCCGGCCGGGCGATCTCTGCTTCGACATCGGCGCCCACGTCGGCAGTCGGTTACGGGCCTGGCTGCCGCTGGGGGTGCGGATCGTGGCGGTGGAGCCGCAGCCGGAATGCATGCGCCTGCTGCGCCGCTGGTTCGGCGACCACCCCCGGATCACCCTGGTCGAGCAGGCGGTGGGAGCCGCGCCCGGCGTCGCCGAGTTGTTCGTCAGCCCGCGCACGCCCACCGTGAGCAGCCTTTCGCCGGCCTGGATCGCGGCGGTCCGGCTGGATCGTGGCTTCCAGCGGGTGCGCTGGAACTACACGGTGCCGGTGTCGGTTACCACCCTGGATCGACTCATCGCCGAGCATGGCCCGCCGGCGTTCTGCAAGATTGACGTGGAGGGTTACGAACTGGAGGTGCTGAAGGGTCTGACCCAGCCCATCCGGGCGCTGTCTTTTGAGTATCTGCGGGCCGATCTGGACGCGGCGCGGGCCTGCGTGGCGGTTCTGGCGACGCTGGGACGCTACGAGTTCAACGGGTCGGTGGGGGAATCGCATCACTTGCGCTCCTCGATCTGGCTCGATGCCCCCGCCTGTCTGGCCTGGCTCGATACCCTCGCCGGGGCTGGCGGTTCTGGCGACCTCTACGCCCGGTTGCGCATGGCATGACCCCGCCAGCCCTCGCGCCGGAACAGGTTTGGTCGCTGCTGCTGGCGCTGCGCCGCCAGATTCGGGAGTTGCCAACGGTTCCCGCCCGGTTGGGTCTGTATCTGAGCGCTGACGGCCAGCCGGCGGTGACTTTGGCCGCCGATTCCGCCGCGCTGATCGACATCGCCAGCGACGGGACGTGGACCGCCCAGGTTCCGCTGGACGCCGCCGGCGCGGAACTGCTCGACCTGTACCTGCCGATGGCCCTGGCCTGCCGGGAACGACCGCTGACGGTAGCGCACCTGGGGCAAAGCCTGGACGGGCGCATCGCCACCGCGAACGGGGCATCCTGCTACGTGACCGGCCCCGAGAACCTGACCCATTTACACCGGATGCGGGCGATGTGCGACGCCATCGCGGTCGGGGCTGGCACGGTGGAGTGCGACGATCCGCAACTGACCACCCGGCGGGTTCCGGGTCCAAACCCGGTGCGGGTGATCCTCGATCCCCGCCGCCGCCTTGCCGCCGATCACGGCGTGTTTCAGGACCAGGCAGCGCCTACGCTGCTCATCTGCGGCGAGGAACTGGCCGATCAAGCCGGACCGGGCCGCGCCGGGATCGTCGGCGTACCCCGTCACGGTCGGTATCTCAATCTGCGCCCGGCCATCCAACAATTGCACGCCCGTGGTCTGTTCGGGATTTTCGTGGAAGGCGGTGGTTTGACCGTGTCGGTTTTTCTGGAACAGGGGTTGTTGGACCGACTGCAAATCGCGGTGGCGCCGCTGATCATCGGCTCGGGCCGGCCGGGCATCACCCTGCCGGTCATTCAGGATCTATCCCAGGGTTTGCGTCCCCGCCACCGCCGTTATGTCATGGGCGAGGACGTGCTGTTCGATTGTCGGCTGCGGAGCTGAGTCTAGACAATATCTTTTCGGAACACTGCTTTACATTGCGAATAAGAATAATTATCATTTAACAGGTGTTCCTGATTGTCGTTATGTTACTAATATCCAAGTCCAAATTTCCGGAGTCCTTGATGTCCAAGCCGATAAAACCCCATGTTCTGATGTCCGCGTTCTGGCTGTTGTCCAGCCTGTTGACCATGCCCGTGCTGGCGGGTGGAGAAGTCAACATCTATTCGGCGCGCAAGGAAGACCTGATCAAGCCGTTGCTGGACGATTTCAGCAAGCAGACCGGTATCAGCGTCAACCTGGTGACCGGCAAGGAGGAAGCCCTGTTGCAGCGCTTGCAGAGCGAGGGCGCCAATACGCCGGCCGATATGCTGCTGACCTCGGACGCCGGCCGCCTGTCCGCCGCCCAGAAGACCGGCGTGCTGCAAGCGGTGAAATCCGACGCGCTGACGGCGCATATTCCGGCCAGCTACCGCGATCCCGCAGGCTACTGGTACGGGCTGTCGGTTCGCGCCCGGCCGATTATCTACGCCCAAGAGCGGGTCAAGCCGGCCGAACTGTCCACCTACGAGGCTTTGGCCGATCCGAAGTGGAAGGGCAAGGTTTGCGTGCGCTCCTCGGACAGCGTCTACAACCAGTCGCTGGTCGCCGGCATGATTAGCCATCATGGCGAGGCCAAGACCGAAGCCTGGGCCAGGGGCCTGGTCGCCAATTTCGCCCGGCCGCCCAAGGGTGGCGACCGCGACCAGATCAAGGCCGTCGCCGCCGGTGAATGCGACGTGACTCTGGCGAATACTTACTATCTCGGCGGCATGGTCAACTCCAGCGATGAGGCGGAGAAGCAGGCGGCGGCGAAGGTGGCGGTGTTCTGGCCGGACGTTAAGACCACCGGCGTCCATGTCAACGTCAGCGGCGCGGGTGTCACCGCCCACGCCCGCAATCGTGACAACGCCGTCAAGCTGCTGGAATTCCTGGCCAGCGACTCGGCGCAGCGCTGGTATGCCGAAACGAACAACGAATATCCGGTCAATCCGGCCATTCCGCCCAGCGCGACGCTCAAATCCTGGGGCGAATTCAAGGCCGATACCCTCAACGTCGCCAAGCTGGGCGAACTGAACGCCGCCGCCGTTCAGGTGATGGATCGGGCGGGGTGGAAGTAGACAGCCCTCACTCCCCAATGACCCCCCACCCTGACCCTCCCCCGCAAGGGGGGAGGGAAGAGGAGGGCGGCCCTCACCCCCAGCCCCTCTCCCACAGGGCGATGGAAGAGGAGGGCGGCCCTCACCCCCAGCCCCTCTCCCACAGGGCGATGGAAGAGGAGGGCGGCCCTCACCCCCAGCCCCTCTCCCACAGGGCGAGGGGAGTTTGGGCGCGGGCCGACCGTTGGTCTCTGCTGGTGGTCGGGGCCGCTTTGTTGCTGGCGTTGCCGGTGCTGACGGTGTTCGTCACCGCACTGCAACCGCCCGGCGCGGTCTGGCGGCATCTGGCCGATACCGTGCTGGCGGATTACGTCCGGGATTCCGTGCTGCTGATGCTCGGCGTCGGCGCGGGCGCGCTGCTGATCGGCGTGCCCGCCGCCTGGTTGACCAGCATCCACGAGTTTCCCGGCCGGCGGCTGTTCGAGTGGGCGCTACTGTTGCCGATGGCGATTCCCGCCTACATCATCGCCTACACCTACACCGGCCTGCTGGATTTCGCCGGTCCGGCGCAAACCGCCTTGCGGGAGGTTTTCCACTGGAGCCGCCAGGATTATTGGTTTCCCGAAATCCGCTCGCTGCCGGGGGCGGTGGTCATGCTGGCGCTGGTGCTCTATCCCTATGTCTATCTGTTGGCGCGGTCGGCGTTTCTCGACCAGTCGGTCGCCGTGCTGGAAGTCAGCCGTACTTTGGGCGCGGGACCGTGGCGGCGGTTTTACGCGGTCTCGCTGCCGATGGCCCGCCCGGCGCTGATCGCTGGGGTGTCGCTGGTGCAGATGGAGGCGCTGGCCGATTACGGCACGGTGCAGTATTTCGGGGTCGGCACTTTCACGACCGGCATCTTCCGGGTCTGGTACGGCATGAACGACAGTACCGCCGCCGCCCAACTGGCCGCGCTGCTGTTGCTGTTCGTATTCGCATTGTTGACGTTCGAGCGGCTGTCGCGGCAGCGGGCGCGGTTTCATCACACCGGCAACCGGCAGTATCGTCCCGCGCGCCTCTCATTCGGAGGCCCATGGGGATGGCTGGCGACCGTGGCCTGTCTGATTCCATTGCTGTTCGGCTTCCTGATCCCGGCGGGACAGTTGACGGTCTGGGCGCTGCGGACCGCGCCGCAGATGGTGGACGGGCATTTCCTGCAATTGCTGGCGAACAGTTTGCTGCTGGCGCTGGGCGCGGCGCTGTTAATCCTGCTGCTGGCGCTGTTGCTGGGTTACGGTCAGCGATTGCGGCCGCGCCCGCTGGTGCGAGCGGCGGTGCGCGGCGCCGGTCTGGGCTACGCGGTGCCCGGCACGGTGATCGCCATCGGCGTAATGCTGCCGTTCGCCGCGATTGACCGCGGCGTGGATGGCTGGGCGCGACAGTGGTTCGGCGTTTCCACCGGGCTGTTGCTGAGCGGTACGCTGGCCGCTTTGCTGTTCGCCTACTGCGCCCGGTTTCTGCCGGTGGCGCTGCACAGCGTCGAGGCGGGATTGAGCCGCATCCGCCCGAGCATGGACGATGCCGCTCGCTCGCTGGGTTCGACACCAAGGGGGATGCTGTGGCGGGTGCATATCCCGATGCTGCGCGGCAGTCTGCTGACTGCGCTGCTGCTGGTGTTCGTGGATGTGCTCAAGGAACTGCCGGCGACCCTGATTTTGCGCCCCTTCAACTTCAATACCCTGGCGGTGCGGACCTACGAACTGGCCTCGGACGAGCGGCTGGCGGATTCGGCCAGTTTCGCGCTGGCTGTCGTGCTGGCCGGCATCGGGCCGGTCATCCTGCTTAGTCGCGCCATCGGCCGTGCGAGACCCGGATATGACGCCGTTCCTTGATTTGACCGACATCGACATCGCCTATCCGCCCCGGCGGGTGATTCAGGACTTGTCGCTGCGGATGCTCTGCGCCGGCATCGGTTGCCTGCTCGGTCCCAGCGGTTGCGGCAAGACCACCCTGTTGCGCGCCATCGCCGGCTTCGAGCCGGTGCGGCAAGGTTCTATCCGGTTGGAAGGCGTCGAACTCAGCCGGCCCGGCTGGACCCTGCCGCCGGAACAGCGGCGGATCGGCATGATGTTTCAGGATCTGGCGCTGTTTCCACACCTCACCATCGCCGGCAATATCGCCTTCGGTCTGCGCGGCTGGAAGGCGGCGGAACGGCGGGCGCGGATTCGCGATCTGCTGCGGCTGGTTGGGCTGGACGAGTACGCCAAGCGCTATCCGCACCAGATTTCCGGTGGCCAGCAACAGCGGGTGGCGCTGGCCCGGGCGCTGGCGCCCCGTCCGAGGTTGCTGCTGCTGGACGAGCCGTTTTCCAGTCTGGATGTGACCCTGCGCGAGGGCTTGGCGCGAGAGATCCGCACCATTCTGCTGCGGGAGGGCATCGGTGGGCTGCTGGTCAGCCACGATCAATTCGAGGCGTTTGCCTTCGCCGACGAGATCGGGGTGCTGCACCAGGGCCGGCTGTTGCAGTGGGACAGCGCCTACAACCTCTATCATCGTCCGGCGGACCGTTTCGTCGCCGATTTCATCGGCCAGGGCGTATTACTGCCCGGTCGGATCGGGGAGGGAGGCAGGCTATGCACGGAACTGGGCGATGTTGACGGCACATTGCCGGACGATTGCGCGCTGGGCGACGAAGTGGAGGTGCTGGTGCGGCCGGACGACGTGATTCACGACGATGCCAGCCCGCTAAGCGCGGAAGTGGTGGAGCGGGCGTTTCGCGGCGCGGAGTTTCTGTACACCCTCAAATTGCCCAGCGGCGCGCGGCTGCTGTGTCTGGCACCCAGCCATCACAACCATGCGCTGGGGCAACGCATCGGCATCCGGCTGGACATCGACCATCGGGTGATGTTTCGGCGGGAATTGGCAGTCCTGCGGGATTCTCCTGCCGGTCTCGCGGCTATTTGATGCACTCATCGGCGCAGGCCCGGTAATTCTCGTCCAGTTCCGGGCGCAGCAGAATCAGCGCGGCGATTCGGCGGGCCATCCAGGTGAATTCAAGGGCTTCGTCGGCGGCCAGCGGTCGGCCCAGCAATTCCAATTCCCGGTAGGACAGCCATTTTTTCAGGACTTGATAACCGCCGAGGGTGAGTTCCCATACCGGGCGCGGGACGTTCTTCCAGTAGCACAGCGGATTGAGATACACGTCCAGCGTTTCCTCGCCCAGAGCTTCAGCCCTCACCCCCGGCCCCTCTCCCGCTGGGAGAGGGGAGCAAGCGTTTGGGCGGCTTTCCGTCCGGCCCTTGCCGGGCATGGTGACGCCGCCCTTGCCGGCATGGCCCCAGCCAGCGGTGAGTTGCAGGTGCTCCGGCGCGAGCGGACCCGGTTCGACCAAAGTTAACAGGGCGATTTTCGCCAGTTCCGGGCGCGGCTTGCCTTGAGTGACGCCGGGCAGTGGGGTTTCGGTATCGAGCAGGGCGACGATTTGCCGGCCCAGTTCGGCGGAGGCGAGCAGCCGTTCCCGCGTGGCCGGTAGCGGAAGGCGTGGCCAGTCCTGCTTCAAGGCTCCGGCGTTGTCGGCGCGGTAAGCCGGGGCGTGCAGCACGGCGACGATGTGATGGAACAGGGTCGGTGCGTCGGCGTCGAGGTGGGTGAGGTATTTGGTTGCCGTCTTGCTGAGGTTGGGGCGGTGTTCGGTTGATGGCACCGGTTCATCGAGCAGCGAGTTCTGCGGTTTGGTTTGAGGTTTGAGATAAAGCGGGAAAAAATTTGATAAGCCATTGCCGAAGTTATCACCCAAAACTCGTGTTACAAAACCACGGTCGAATTGATCCATCGACTGCCGCTGGCGAGCTTCAAGCCAGAGATTTTGTGCGAATATTTGTGGAAAATATTCGCTCCTATTTCGATCAAGTAATTTAGTTTGAGATTCCCAATAGAGCCAGCGAACATCAAACGGTCGATAGGCATAACGGACGATATTTTCGGGTCGAAATCCACGTTTTTGCAGCGTTGCACGAGTTTCATTGGGGTCAAAACCACTGGTTTTTTCCATCAAACTCGGCGCAATTCGGCGCATTTCCTCATCGCTGACGTTCGGATCGAAGTACCGGCGCATCTGTTGTTCCAGCACCGCGCGGTCGATGTCCACCAAGGCATCGTCGCGGCTGGTTTTCACGCCGGGGAAGGAAATCGGTAACAATTCGGGTAGGAGTAGCCAAGACAGATAATCAGCCTTGACGATTTTCGGCTTGAATGGCAAGCCGATTGCCGCAATGGGTTGTAATTCAACGTAAAGCGAATTGAAATCTTCGTGTTCAAGACTGGCTAATAAAGCCGCCCGACGTTCTTCGGCCCGGGCATCCTGAAGATCCCGGTAGTGAATGATGGGTTGTTCTGACTGATTGCGCACCAATAAGCTGATTTGTGTACCGATTTTAATGCCGGTGGAACTGCCGGCCATGGCGAATACGGTTTCGCTGGTTCGTCCGTCCGGCGCATATTCTGAGATGATTCGGTCGCCGTGCAAGTTGTCGATCCAAATCCGGTCGAACTTCTCCAGATAGCGCTCCCGCATTCCGGTAAACGACAGCCCATCCAGCCAGGAATAATTCGAGATGAAGCAAATCACCCCGCGCCCGCTGTGTTCGACGATGTGCCGTTCCGCCATCCGATAAAACCGCACGTACAGATCGTTCAAGCCCTGACCCTGCGGCGGCGGCGCGCGGCGGGTCTGCCGATAGGCGCGGGTCAACTCCTGCTCCTCGTCCATTGCCACCCCGGCGAAACCGTTGTACGGCGGATTGCCGAGAATCACCAAAATCCGCCGTTTCTGCTTGACCGCCCGCGCCGCGTTGTTTTCGGCCATCAATTCCGGGAAATTGAGCGCCAGTTGCGCCATGCGCTTCTTGCCGTCCTCGTCCGGTGGCTGCCAGCCGGTTAGCGCATTGGTCAGATACACGCCCAGCCGTTCCGTCTGCCCGGTGGCCGCGTCCAGTTGCAACGTCGCGCCCCACTGATGCAGCAGCAGCCCCAGTTGCAAGTGCGCCACCACATAGGGCGCCGGCAGCAACTCGAAGCCAAACACCCGCTCCAGCGCCGCCTGTTTCAGCCGGACACCGGCCAAATCGCCCAGGCCCTGCTCGTCGAGCCGCGCCTTGATGTGGCGCAGCACCTCGGTCAAATACGCGCCAGTGCCGCAGCAGGGATCGAGAATAAAAACCCGCGGGTCGGCCAGCCCGTCGGCGATGTCCAACTCCTCCCGCAATACGGTATCCACCCGCGCCACCATGTAGCGGACGATCTCCGGCGGCGTGTACCACACCCCCAGTTGCTTGCGCAGTTCCGGATCGAACGCTTGCAGGAACGGCTCGTAGAAATACTGCACCGCGCCAGCGGCGGCGAACTGGCCGAAGAATGCCGGACGATCCACCCGGTTCAATACGCCGTTCACCCAGTCCAGCACCTCGGTCAGGCCCAGCGGCAACAGCTTGGACGGTTGCGACAACTGCTCGAACAGGGCGCGAATCATCGGGACGCGCAAGGTCCAACTCGCCAGTTTCCAGTCGAACCGCCTGCTCCCCTCGCCCTCTGGGAGAGGGGTCGGGGGTGAGGGACGAGAGGAGCAAGGAGCAATTTCCTGATGCCACAGCACCCAGGCCGAAAACACGCCATAGAATAAGGTCTGGATCAGCGTGGAGCGGAAGAAATGCTCGCCGTCCTCGGCCTCGAACCGCAGGCCCAGCGCATTTTCCAGCGCCGCTCGCAACGCCGCCAGCGCCGGCAAATCCGGCTTCTCCGCCAGCCGCGCCCGCGCGTCGCGGGCATACGACGCCAGAAACCAAGCCACGTCGCGGGGATTGTTCAGCGGCGCGGCGCGCAGCAGCACCCGCTTGAGATATTCCAGCAACCGTTCGCCGCACGCTTGGGCGAACGCGCGAGGTTGCGCCAGTTTGGCCCAGAACGCCTCCGCCGATTCCGCCAGTCGGAGCGTCTCCAACACCACCGGCTGACCGGCCCGATCCTCGCCGATCAGGAGAAAATCCCGGTAGTTGGTGACCAGCACCAGCCGGTATTTCTCCCAATATTTGCCGACCTGCGCGCCGCCGGCAGTCAACCAGCCGTCATCGGCCATGCCTTTGATTTCAACCACGCCGCGCTCCGGCAACTGCCCCGGCAGTGGTTCGCTCGCGCCCTTGGGAAATTGACTGGCGGCGAACAGGCCGGCGTCCGGGTTGCCCGCGCCGGTGTTTTGCAGTTGCGAGACCGCCAGCACGCGCGGTTTGAGGGTTTCTCCAACCGCGTTCAGCAGGTTAAGCAGCGCCGGGTAGTACGAGGTTTCCTTGACGCCACCGCCGGTAGCGCGAATCTCAGCCAGCGCGGTGAAGTAGGGTTCAACGGGGGATTTCATGGGATCTTGGCGGCAAATGGTCTGGGTTGAGCGTAGCGAAATCCGGCAGGGGCGGGAAGGGTGTTGAACTTTAGTGGCCTCCGCCGCGCCACGGTCGGCGGCGGAACCGACCTTGACATAAGTGACTTGTCTCCCTATAGTTCCGCGTCTTTGCAGACCCGGATGTTCGACCAGCGCAGGCCCGCTACCGGGTTCACCGAATTTCTAAAGTTCGATTGGAGTAGGGGCAATGGCCACAATCAACCAGTTGGTGCGCAAGCCGCGCTCCAGCAAGAAAGCCAAAAGCAACGTGCCGGCGCTCGAGAGTTGTCCGCAGAAGCGCGGCGTCTGCACCCGCGTCTACACCACGACGCCGAAAAAGCCCAACTCCGCGCTTCGCAAGGTGGCGCGCGTGCGCCTGACCAATGGTCAGGAAGTCACCAGCTACATTGGCGGCGAGGGCCACAACCTGCAGGAACACTCCGTGGTGCTGATCCGCGGCGGTCGTGTCAAGGATCTGCCCGGCGTGCGCTACCACATCGTGCGCGGCAGCCTGGACACCTCCGGCGTCACCAAACGGCGGCAGGCGCGCTCCAAGTACGGCGCCAAGCGGCCCAAGTCCTGAGTTTCGCGTTAACCGATTGAGATTGAGGCGGTTATGCCGAGAAGAAGAGAAGTTCCCAAGCGCGTCATCCTTCCCGATCCCAAGTACGGGAGCGAGATGCTGGCCAAGTTCGTCAACATGATGATGGAGCGCGGCAAAAAGTCCGTGGCCGAAAAGATCGTCTATGGCGCGCTCGACACCATCGCCGAAAAGGGCAAGGACAATCCGATGGGCCTGCTGGAGCAGGCTCTGGACAACGTCCGCCCGGTGGTCGAGGTGAAATCCCGCCGGGTGGGCGGCGCCACCTACCAGGTGCCGATTGAAGTGCGCTCGGTGCGCCGCACCGCCTTGGCCATGCGCTGGATCATCGACGCCTCCCGCAAGCGCGGCGAAAAATCCATGGCTCGCCGTTTGGCCGGCGAACTGCTGGACGCCGCCGACAGTCGCGGCGGCGCCGTCAAGAAGCGCGAGGACGTACATCGCATGGCGGAAGCCAACAAGGCTTTCGCCCATTATCGCTGGTAAGTTTCGAGGATTGATTTGTGGCGCGTAAAACCCCCATCGAGCGCTATCGCAACCTCGGCATCATGGCCCACATCGATGCCGGCAAGACCACCGTGTCCGAGCGTATCCTGTTCTACACGGGCGTCTCGCACAAGTTGGGCGAGGTGCACGACGGCGCCGCCACCATGGATTGGATGGTGCAGGAGCAGGAGCGCGGCATCACCATCACCTCCGCCGCGACCACCTGTTTCTGGGGTGGCATGGCCGGCCAGTTCGACGAGCATCGCGTCAATATCATCGACACCCCCGGCCATGTGGATTTCACCATCGAGGTCGAGCGTTCGCTGCGGGTGCTGGATGGCGCCTGCGCGGTGTTCTGCGCGGTGGGTGGAGTCGAGCCACAGTCCGAGACCGTCTGGCGGCAGGCCAATAAATATGGGGTGCCACGGCTGGCGTTCGTCAACAAGATGGACCGTGCCGGCGCCGATTTCCTGCGGGTGGCGCAGCAGATTCAGAGTCGTTTGGGCGCCAATCCGGTGCCGATCCAGCTTCCCATCGGTGCCGAGGACCAGTTCAAGGGCATCGTCGACCTGGTCAAGATGCAGGCTATCTACTGGGACGAGGACAGCCTCGGCATGAAGTTCGAGTACGGCGATATTCCCGCCGACTTGCAAGCCGATTGCGAGATTTGGCGCGAGAAGATCGTCGAGGCCGCCGCCGAGGCGTCCGACGAATTGATGGAGAAGTACCTGGAAGGCCACGCCCTCAGCGAGGACGAAATCAACGCGGGGCTGCGTGCTCGTACCCTCAAGGGCGAAATCGTCCCGGTGCTGTGCGGGTCCGCGTTCAAAAACAAGGGCGTGCAGGCGATGCTGGACGCGGCGATCCGCTACCTGCCATCGCCGCTGGACAAGCCGCCGGTCAAGGGTGTGCTGGACGATGCCGCAGGGAGCGAGGGCGAGCGGCGGGCCGACGACAACGCGCCGTTCGCGGCGCTGGCGTTCAAGATCGCCACCGATCCCTTCGTCGGCACCCTGACCTTCATCCGCTGCTACTCCGGCGTGGTCAATTCCGGCGATTCGGTCTACAACCCGGTCAAGAGCCGGCGCGAGCGCATCGGGCGCCTGGTGCAGATGCATGCCAACAGCCGCGAGGAAATCAAGGAAATCCGGGCTGGCGATATCGCCGCCTGCGTCGGTCTAAAGGACGTAACCACCGGCGACACCCTGTGCGACTCGGACAAGATCATCACCCTGGAACGGATGGAATTCCCCGAACCCGTCATCGCGGTGGCGGTTGAGCCCAAGACCAAGGCCGATCAGGAAAAGATGGGCATTGCCCTGAGCAAGCTGGCGCAGGAAGACCCCTCGTTTCGGGTCCACACCGACCAGGAATCGGGCCAGACCATCATCTCCGGAATGGGCGAGCTGCACCTGGAAATTATCGTGGACCGCCTCAAGCGCGAGTTCAAGGTGGACGCCAACGTCGGCAAGCCTCGGGTCGCCTACCGCGAAACCATCCGCAAGGCGGTGGAGCAGGAAGGCAAGTTCGTGCGCCAGTCCGGCGGTCGCGGCCAGTACGGCCATGTCTGGCTGCGGCTGGAGCCGCAGGAGCCGGGCACCGGCTACGAGTTCGTCAACGGCATCGTCGGCGGCGTGGTGCCGCGCGAGTATGTGCCGGCGGTGGACAAGGGCGTGCAGGAGCAGATGGAAAAGGGCGTGCTGGCCGGCTATCCGGTGGTGGACGTCAAGGTCACGATTTTCGACGGTTCCTATCATGAAGTGGACTCCAGCGAAATGGCGTTCAAGATTGCCGGCTCGATGGGGTTCAAGGACGGCGCCCTCAAGGCTGGCGCGGTGCTGCTGGAGCCGATCATGAAGGTCGAAGTGGTCACGCCCGAGGACTACATGGGCGACGTGATGGGCGACATCAACCGCCGCCGCGGCATCCTGCAGGGCATGGACGATTCGCCATCGGGCAAGGTTATTCGCGCCGAGGTGCCGCTGGCCGAGATGTTCGGTTACGCCACCGACCTGCGCTCGGCCACCCAGGGCCGCGCGACCTATTCCATGGAATTCGCCAAATACAACGAAGCCCCCGCGACCATCGCGGAGGCGGTGATCAAGAAAGCATCCTGACGGTTGCCGAATTTACGAGTTGATGGAGCAAGACGGTGTCCAAAGAAAAGTTCGAGCGCAACAAGCCACATGTCAATGTGGGGACGATAGGGCATGTGGATCATGGCAAGACCACGCTGACGGCGGCGATCACCAAGGTGATGGCCACCAAGTTTGGCGGCGA
>JBATNZ010000134.1:0-5468 GCA_049290615.1 Candidatus Contendibacter sp. | reverse complement strand
CGGCGGATTTGTTTCGTAATGTCGTCCAACGTCAGAACGGCGCGACCAAACGGTACACTCATCAAAGTACTTCCAGTCAAGGGGGGCGGCTACTCTAGCGGGCCATCGTCAAAATGAGAATTGCTGTGCAAACCCTGCTGAACGAGCCTTGGGGCAAGAAGGCGGTGCGGATCGCCATCGCCATCGGCGAGGACGCCGATACCGAAGTGTTGCAGAAATTTATCGGCCACCCGGAGTTGAAACCGCTGCAAGCCAACAACCCCGAAACCCTGGTGCGGCACATCAAATGGGTATCCACCGCCGTGCTCAAATCCGCCTCATCCCCGGCCAGTCAGGCGGCGGGCGTGACTCCGGGTTTCAACGTGCCGATTCCCACGCCGCCGGCCGTTGCTGGCCCCAGTTCGGCGGGCGATGTGTGGTAGCGCGGCCATGACCGACTGGCGGACGCTCAAGGCCAGCGTGCGTGGCGCGGCGCATCACCGGGCCGATTTGCCCAATCAGGATGCGGTTCGAGTCGTCCGTTCCGCTGACGGGTTACCGCTGATCGTGGCGCTGGCCGACGGCCACGGCAGCGCCAAAAGCTTCCGCAGCCAGCACGGCGCGCGCTCGGCGGTGGCGGTGGCGCTCAAGGTCTGCGGCACTCTGTTCAAACTGGACAGCCTGTCGCAAAAGAAACGCTGGGCCGAGGAACAACTACCGCTGGAACTGGTGCGGCGCTGGCGCGAGCGGGTGGACCGGTCGCTGGACCGCCGGCCGTTTACCCCGGCGGAACTGGAATCCCTCGATCCCGCCAGCCGCCAGCAGATCGAAGCCAATCCCTATCTCGCCTACGGTTCCACCTTGCTGGCGGTCGTTGTCGCACCGACGTTCATTCTTTACCTGCAACTCGGCGACGGCGACATCCTGACCGTCTCCGCCAGCGGCGAAATCGAGCGGCCCCTGGCCAAGGATGAGCGGTTGATCGCCAACGAAACCACTTCGCTGTGTTCCAACAAGGCGTGGAACGAGGTGCGGGTGAAATTTCAGGCCCTGGCTGGCGCACCGCCGGCGCTGATTCTCGCCGCCACCGACGGCTACGCTAATTCCTACCGCGACGAGGCCAGCTTTCGACAGGTAGCGCGGGATCTATGGGAGATGCTTCGGGCTGAAGGACTGGAAGCGGTTCAGTCGAATCTCAAGAACTGGCTGAATGAAGCCTCCCAGCAGGGCAGTGGGGATGATATTACCGTGGGCATCGTGTACCCGATGGCCCATGAATCTGCGTGTCCACGGCCGCGTTAAAATCGGATTGGCTGGCAACCGGCGCGTCCTCAATCTACGCTTATCTCACCCCAAGCGGAAACCAACAGTTTGAAACTTCAGGAGTATGCAGATGAGCGCCAAGCGAATTTTGATGCTGGTCGGTGATTACGTGGAAGACTACGAGGTCATGGTGCCGTTTCAGGCCCTGCAAATGGTCGGACACACGGTCGAGGCCGTCTGTCCGGACAAGCAGGCCGGTGAGCAGGTGCGCACCGCGATCCACGACTTCGACGGCGCGCAGACCTACAGCGAGAAGCCGGGCCACAACTTCACCCTCAATGCCACCTTCGCCGAGGTCCGGGCCGAGGATTACGACGCTCTGGTGATCCCCGGCGGGCGGGCGCCGGAATACATCCGCCTGAATGCCAAGGTCATCGAAATCGTTCGCCATTTCGCCGCGGCCAACAAACCTATTGCGGCTATCTGCCACGGCGCCCAAGTATTGGCGGCGGCGGGTGTGCTGGAAGGCCGAAGCTGCTCGGCCTATCCGGCGGTCGGCCCCGACGTGGAACGCGCCGGCGGCTGTTACCCCGCCATCGGCCTGGATCAGGCCCATGTGGACGGCAACCTGGTCACCGCGCCCGCCTGGCCGGCGCATCCCGCCTGGCTGAGCGCATTCCTGAAGGTGCTCGGCACCCGGATCGAACCCTGAGCCGGCGTCGAGGGACCCACCTGCGCGCAACTCTAAAGCAACCCGCCGCCAATCCCGACTTCGCACCATGCGTTTCCTGCACGCTGCCGACCTGCACCTCGACAGTCCACTTCGCGGCCTCGACCGCTACGAGGGCGCTCCCGTTGACGAGGTGCGCGGCGCCACCCGCCGCGCCTTCGAAAACCTGATCGCCACCGCCCTCCGCGAACGGGTCGATCTCGTCGTCATCGCCGGCGATCTCTACGACGGCGACTGGCTCGACCACAATACCGGGCTGTTTTTCACCAAGAGCGTGACCCAACTCGCCGAAGCGGGGATTGCCGTCGCCATCGTGCGCGGCAACCACGACGCGGCCAGCCGGCTCACCAAGGCCCTGCGCCTGCCGGGGAACGTGCATTTGCTGGCGGATTCCCGGCCCGAAACGAAAATCTTCACCGAGATCGGCGTCGCGCTGCACGGGCAAAGCTTCTCGACCGCCGCCGTGTCGGACGATCTGGCCGCCGGCTACCCGGCCCCGGTTCCCGGCTGCTTTAACCTGGGTCTGCTGCACACCTCACTCACCGGTCGCCCCGACCACGCGCCCTATGCGCCGACCACCCTCGACGTGCTGCGCGGCAAGGGTTACGACTACTGGGCGCTCGGTCACGTCCACGCCGCGGAAGTCGTCGCTCGCGAACCATGGGTGGTCTATCCGGGCAATACCCAGGGCCGGCATATCCGCGAATCCGGCCCCAAGGGCTGTGTGCTGGTGACGGTCGAGGATGGGGCCATTTCGCACCAGTTCATTGCGCTCGATGTCATGCGCTGGGATGTCCTGGCGCTCGATATTGGCGGAATGCCCGATCTGGACGCGCTGCTGGATGTGGCCATGCGGGACTTGCGGCGACGGCTCGCCGAGTCCGATGGCCGCGCGCTGGCCGTGCGGGTTCAAGTGTGGGGCAGCGGTCCCCTGCATCGCCTGCTCGCCGCGCAACCCGAGACAATGGAGCGGGAGCTGCGTAACGCGGCCATCGAAGCCTCGAACGCGCGGGCCTGGATCGAGAAAATCGAGTTTCGCACCCGCCCGCAACTCGATCTCGACCGTATCGCCGAACGCGACGATCCCATCGGGCTGCTGGTGCGCGAACTGCGCCGGCTCACCGCCGACGAAGCCCTGTTGCGCGCCGTGGCCGGCGAGGCGCTGGGCGAATTGCAGCAGAAACTGCCGGTGGAACTCCGCGACGGGCATGACGCCCTGCGCCTGCAAGACGCCGATGTCTTGCTCGAACTGCTGGGGGAAGTGGAATCCGAACTGCTGGCGCGGCTGTCCGGGGAGGAAGGCATGGGATGAAAATCGAACGCCTCTATCTCAAGGCCTACGGCGCTTTCTCGGAACGGCAACTCGATTTCACCGGCGGGCCGGATTTCCACGTCATTTACGGCCCGAACGAAGCCGGCAAGTCCACCACGCTGCGCGCCCTCATCGGCCTGCTGTTCGGGATCGAGGAACGCACCAACGACAATTTCATGCATCCCCATCCCCAGTTGCGGGTCGGCGCGGTGCTGGCGACCGCGAGCAACGGCCGGTTGGCGGTGATGCGGCGCAAGGCGCGCAAGCAAACCCTGTTCGCGCTGGACGAGGCCAGCGGCGAGGAATACACCGACCAGCCGCTGGCCGAGGATACCCTGCTCCGGTTGCTGGGCGGCCTCGACGAAGGGTTGTACCGCGCCCTGTTCGGCCTCGATCTCGCCGGGCTGGCGCGCGGCGGCGAAGCGCTGCTCGAAGGCAAGGGCGAAATCGGCCAAAGCCTGTTCGCGGCGGCGGCTGGACTGGCCGACCTGCGCCAGTTGTCCGGCACGCTCAATGCCGAGGCGGACAAGCTGTTTCTCCCCCGCGCGACCACTAAAACCATCAATGTCGCTCTTCGGGAACTGGACGAGCAGCGCAAGCGGGCACGGGAGGCCACGGTGCGGTCCTCCGCCTGGGAACAGGCCGAGCGGCTCCAGCGCCAAACCGGGAAGAAACATGCGGAATTGCGGGCGGAACTCACGGACCTGCGCGGGGAGCGCGACCGGCTGACCCGGGTCTTCGCGCACTTGCCGCTGGCCGCCGAACGCGCGGCGAAATGTCAGGAACTGGCCACGCTCGCCGCGGTTCCACTGCTGCCGCCGGACGCTGGACCGCAACGCATCAAAGCCGATTCGGATTTGCGCGCCGCCCAGGAAAACCAGCGGGAAGCGCGGGCGGCGCTGGAGGAATTACAGCGGCAACGCGCCATGGCGCGGGTGCGCGAGGCTTTGTTGACCCACGCCAGCGCCATCGAGCGGCTGCATCACGCGGCGAAGGACTACCGGGGCGCCCTGGAGCGCCTGCCCCGGATCGAAGCGGAACTGGACGCCGCGCGCCAAACCCTCGCCGCCCAGTTGGCGGCCATCGACCCGGCGCTCGCGGCGGAACTCGCGCCCGTCGTACCGCCGGAACGGGTCCGCGCGTTGCTGCCCTTGCCCACGGCGCGGGCGCGGGTGCAGACGCTGGTGGAAGAACACGGCGCCTTGTCCGCCCAGGACGAACAATTGGAGGAGCGGGAACGGACGCTGGCCGAGATGCTCCGGCGCCTGCGGGACGAGCTCAATGCCCGGCCCGCGCCCGCGCCGTTCGACGCCCTGGAAGCGGCACGCGAGCAGGCGGCCGCGCCTGGCGACCTCACCGGCCAGCACGCCCAGTTGGCGCGGGAAATCGCCGAACTGGAAACCGCGCTCTTCCGCGAGGCGGCATCGTTGTGGAGTGGATCGCTCGACGAATTGATCGCGCTGCGCGTACCGCTGCTGGCCACGGTCACCGAGATCGGCGACCGCTATCGGCAGTGGACCGAAGACGAACGTTCGCTCAAGGACCAGGACCGGATTCTGCAACGGGATCTCGGCGAGCGCGAACGCGAATTGCGCGGCTTGGCCGCCGCCGGCGAAATCGTCACCCACGCTCAGGTCCGCCAGGCGCGCCAGCAGCGCGACGACGGTTGGCGGCGGGTCCGCCAGGCCTATATCGAGCGCACGGCCGACCCCGACCAGCTTGCGGCGGCCTACGCGAAGGACCAACCGCTGCCCGCCGCCTTCGAGTCCGCCACCTGGGAAGCCGACCGCTTGGCCGATCTGTTGCACGCCGACGCCAAGCGGGCCACCAACGTCGAGAATCTGCGCCAGCGCATCGCCGACATGCAGCAGGCGCGCGCTGACCTCGGGCAACGATTCGCCGTGCTGGCGGCCGAACGCGGCCAACTCGACACCCGTTGGTCGGTCACCGTCGAAGCGCTGCGCCAACCCGATCTCGCACCCAGCGCGGCGGTGGAATGGCTGCAAAAACAGGCGCTGCTGGTCGAGCGCTCCGCCCGTCTGGAAACGCTGCGGCGGGAACAGCGGGAAATCGCGGCGGCGCTGGCGACCGCGCGTCAAACCCTGGACCGGGCGCTGCGGGGCTGCGGCTTGCCCGGTTTGGCCGAAGACGAGGCGTTGCCAGCCGCGCTCGGTCGCGCCAAGG
>JBATNZ010000133.1:0-3155 GCA_049290615.1 Candidatus Contendibacter sp. | reverse complement strand
GGGCGAGGTTGCCCAAGGCATGGCGGGAGCGGCGCTGGCGCTGATTCAGCAAATCCAGCAGCCGGTTGAGTTCAGCGACCAGCGGCCGCACCTCGGCCGGCGCCTCCAGCGACAGTTGCGGGATTTCCCCGCGCGCCAGCCGGGGCAACTCACGGCGGACCTGCTCCAGCGGCGCCAGGCCACGCCGCACGATTCGCCGTTGCAATAGCAGCAACGCGCCAAACAGCACGATGGCGATGAGGACGAATTCCAGTAGCAGGCGTCGCAGACCAACGTTCACCGGGGTGAAATCCTCGGTTACGGCGATGGCGACCGGTTGGTTCTGGACCCGGAAGGCGCGGCCGACCAGCAGCAGCCGCTGCTCCTGCGGACCGGCGACGAAGGCTCGGGTGACGCGATCGGCGGCGAGCGGTGGCAGCGACAGGTCGGTGTCCCACAGCGAGCGGGAACAAAGTTCGCCGCTGGCGGTTTCGATTTGGTAATAGTGGCCCGAATACGGTTGGCGGAAGTTGGCGCCGATCCGGTCGGCGGCCAGTTGCGGCTGGCCGCTGGCATCGAAGCTCAGGGCTGCCAGCACGGCTTCCAGATCGTGCTCCAGGCGGGCCGCGACGAAGTTCTCGGCCATCTGCCGCAGCGAATAACCACCGACGGCGACCGTCAGGACGGTCAGCAGGGCCAACGTGAATATCAAGCCGGTGGACAGCCGGGCTTGCAGCGAGGTCATCCGTCATCGGCTCCGAAAACGTAACCTTGGCCGCGACGGGTAACGATCCGCTCGCGGCCGAACTTGCGGCGCAGCCGGTTGATGTAGACCTCCAGCACGTTGCTGTCGCGCTCGGCGTCGAAATCGTAGACGTGCTCGGCCAGCCGGCTTTTGGACAGCACCCGGCCAGGATGGCGCATGAAGTAGCGCAACAGGCGGAATTCGGTACCAGTTAGCTCGGAGGTTTCGCTGGTGGCGAGCACCCGCGCGGTCTGGGTCTCTTCGTCCAGTTCCAGACCGGCGGCTTGCAGCGGGCCATGCGGCCGGGCGACACCGCGCCGCAGCAAGGCCTGGAGCCGGGCGAGCAGTTCGGCGACGTGGAACGGTTTGCCCAGATAATCGTCGGCGCCAGCCTTGAAGCCGTCGACCTTTTCGTGCCAGGCATCGCGGGCGGTCAGAATCAGCACCGGCGTTGGATTGCCGGCCGCGCGCCAGTGACGCAGCACATCCAGCCCGGGACGACCGGGCAGGCCCAGGTCCAGCACCACCATGTCGTAGGGTTCGGATTCGCCCATGAATTCGGCGTCCACGCCATTATCCACCACATCCACCGCGAAACCGGCCTGCTCCAGATCGGTTCGCAGGCGACCGCTGAGCAGGGCGTCATCTTCGACCAGCAGAAGACGCATCGCTATTTCTTTTCCTCGTAGTTTTCGATATGCCACAACTGGCCGGTGCGGGCGTCGTATTCAAATTCCCGCACCACGCCGTCGTCGCCGAGCATCTTCAGTTCGTAGATGTAGCGATCCTGCTCGAACTTCAGTTCCGCTTCCAGCAGTTGACCGCCGGGCTGTTGGCGGCGGTGGCTGGCGACGATGGTTTCCAGCGACAGAATTTGCCCGGCGTCGCGCAGTTGTCGGACCTTGTCGTGATCGCGGTCGGCTACAGCCGGGACGGCGGCAAGCAGACTCCCCACCAGAGTCAGGGCGGCGACGAATCCAGCAGGGCGGTACATGGCTTCATCCCGGCTGAGGCACGGCCGACTCAGGCCCGCTTGCGCCCGGTGATCATGGCATGAGCCAGGTTCTCGCGGTGCAGCAGGCTTTCCCAGATCACGCCGATCAGGTGTCCGATTACCAGAATCACGGTGAAGTTGGCGAAAAATTCGTGGATCTCCTCGATGAAATGGATGGCGTCGTCGCTGCTATCCACCAGCAGACCGGCGAGCGGACCCAGACCTTTGTCGGCGCCGTACAGAGCCAAGCCGGCGCCGACGGTGATGGCCAAGCTGAGCAAAAGGACGATGATCATCGCGCCGCCGGCGGGATTGTGCCCCAAATGGCGCGGCGCGCGCAGGGTCAGCACGTCCCTGAGATACAACAGGGTTTCGCGCGGACCGCGCACGAAATCGCTAAAACGGGCGTGGCGCGACCCCATGAAACCCCAGAACAGGCGGAACAGCAACAGGCCGGCGATAGTGTAACCGGCCCAGACATGGATTATTTGCAGCCACTTGCCGTCCAGCAAATCCTCGAATGGTCCCTCCTGACTGAAATAGGCGAGGGTGAAAGCGATCACTAGAGTCCAATGGAACAGGCGGACCGGGCGATCCCAGACAGTGATTTCGTTGGCGGTGCGTTCGGTCATAAGTCGAATCTCTGGTGACGCCTCCACCGCGATAATGCCAGCGGGGAGGCGGGGTTATGGACGGAGACTACTCAGCGATTAATTGCTTTTTTCGTCGACCAGAGCACCGGTGGCGATCTCGTAGTACACCTTCCACTCCTTACCGTCATTGCCGGCGATGACGGTTTCCCAAGTCTGCTTGCCTTTATGGGTGTCTTCATACGCCTTGGTCACCTTGCCCGGATGCGCCTTGAGGGCCATCGCGGTCGCCTGTTCCTTGGTGATGGGGGCGGATTTGGCTGGGGTGGTGGCAGGTGACGGGGTGGTGGGAGCTTCCCCGGCAGCGAAAGCGGTAGTCGTGGCAACGGTGGCGACCATGGCGAGCGCGGCGGTGCGGAGTAGATAACGCGACTTCATTCGATTATACCTCGTTGGCTGATTTAGGTTGGGATCGGATCTGGCCATGGATTCCCGCGGTATCGTCAACAGGAACCACAACCTTGAGGTGCGACTTTAGGGCGCTCGCCTTAAACCAAGCTGAATTTTTGGCATGCGGATAAAAAATGCTGGGGCGGCCAGGATTCTAACCGTTCTTTTTGTCTTTAATGTCTTTTGTCTTTTGTCTTTTGTCTTTTTTGATATAAAAAAACAACAACAACAGCCTTTTTTCCGGGTTCAGACTCCAGCCAGGTGGGCGTTGTTGTAGTTGTCTTTTTTAGTAGTTTTAATAACAATTAAGGGTATGCAAAAAATTAATAAATTTCAATTAGTTGCAAAACGAAAGTGGGGGAAGTGAGGGGAGTAAAGTGGGGGAAACGCGGGGAGT
>JBATNZ010000132.1:0-20399 GCA_049290615.1 Candidatus Contendibacter sp. | reverse complement strand
CCCCGGCAGCGGGCTCCGCCCCCAGCGCCCCGCCCGCCAGCGGCGTCTTGTTGGATTCGCTGCGGCGGGGTCTGTCCACTCTGGCAAAACCCACGGCTACCGCCACGCCCACCGCCGGTTCACCCCCGGCGGTGGGCGGTGACAATCCGGGGCAACAGATTTACCGGAGCAGCATTCCACGTACCTGCCTGATTGTCACTTTTCGCAACGGCAAGACCGCCACCTTGGGTAGCGGCCTGCTGATTTCGGCCGATGGGCTGGTCGTCACCAACAACCATGTGGTTGAAAACGCTGATAATCTAGCGGTCAAGTGTGGCGAGCGCGAGTCAGTCGCCCGCGTCGGCAAACGCAGCAAAGATCCGGATCTGGCGCTGTTGACGACCACGCTGAACCGCGTGGACAGTTTCGTGCTTAACAACACCTACAGCCATGATCTGATTGGCCTGGAGGTGTTCGTGATCGGCAATCCCTACGGGCTGGAGGGGACCTTCTCCACCGGGGTGATCAGCGGACTGCGCGAGATCGACGGCGTCCGCTACATCCAGATTTCCGCGCCGATCAGTCCGGGCAACAGCGGCGGGCCGGTCATCCTGCGGGACGGCAGCGTGATCGGCATCGCCACCATGGGCCTCAAGAAAGGCCAGAACCTCAACTTCGCCATCGCCGCCGCCGAACTGATCCACTCCGGGCTACTCGACCCGAGCCGGATCAAAATCAGCCCGTCACGGGCCAAGGGCGAATAAGAGCGGCTCAACCCGTTTCGGCCAGAATCAGCTCCGCCGCCTTCTCGCCGATCACGATGGTCGGCGCGTTGGTGTTGCCGCCGATCAGGGTCGGCATGATCGAGCAGTAGGTCAGGCATAAGCGCAGCGTTGCCCGACAGGTTCAGGGGATTGGGGGGCGATGTTGGGCACGTCCGGCGCCTGACCTACTTGGGTGGGGAGACCACGCTGCAACCAGGTATTGATCGCTATTACTTTCCACATTAGCATAGCTATTTAAACCGCTATGTCGGAGATACCCTAATGCGAACCGTGCAGATCACGCTGGAAGATGAACTGGTTCAGGCGGTTGATCGGGCTGCCGTCCGGCTTGATCTGTCCCGCTCGGCGTTCACGCGCGACGCTTTGCGCGCGGCCTTGGCAAAACTGGAGTTACAGGCCCGGGAACAGCAACACCGAGAAGGCTATCTCCGGCAGCCGGTGACCCCAGGCGAATTCGACGATTGGGAAGACGAGCAGGCATGGGGTGACTGATGCGGCGCGGAGAAATTCGTTGGTACACCTTCAAAACCCCCGATAAGAAACGGCCCGTGCTGATCCTAACGCGGAATTCGATTTTAGACGTGCTGGGCGAAGTGACGGTCGCCCCCATCACCTCCACGATCCGCCAGATTCCCAGTGAAGTGGTCCTAACCCCGGAAGATGGCGTACCCAAGGTCTGCGTCATCAATCTGGATCATGTGCAAACCGTGGCCAAGGCCAAGGTTGGACCCTTCATTACCGCTTTGAATGATGCCCAAATGGATCGGGTTAAGAATGCTCTACTGTTCGCGCTAGGTTTTTAGTCGTAGCCGGTTGGGCGAAAGCGCAGCGTTGCCCAACCGGCCCAGGGGATTGGGTTGGGGGGGCAGCGGTTACGGCTCGGCCAGAATCATCTCGGACGCTTTTTCGCCAATGACGATGGTGGGGGCGTTGGTGTTGCCGCCGATCAGGGTCGGCATGATCGAGGCATCCACCACCCGCAACCCGCGCAGACCATGCACCCGCAGTTGATCGTCCACCACCGCCATGGGATCGTGGCCCATCTTGCAGGTGCCGACCGGGTGGTAGATGGTTTCGGCCCGGCGGCGAATGAACTCCCGTAACTCATCGTCGCTTTGCACCGCCGCGCCGGGGAATAGCTCCTTGCCCCGATAGCCGTCAAACGCCCGCGCCGCCAGGATTCGCCGGCAGGTCTTCACCCCCGCCAGCAGGGTTTCCAGATCGTCCGGGTGGTCCAGATAATTGGGCTGGAGCAGTGGCGGAACCGATGGATCGGCGCTCTTCAGGCTCAGATAACCGCGACTCTTGGGCCGCAGGTCGCAGACGTGCAGCGAATAGCCGTAACCGTGCCAGAGGCGCCGGCCGTGATCGTCGAGAATGGTCGCGGTCAGATGGTATTGCAGATTGGGCAGCGGCAAGGCGGGGTCGGACTTGACGAAACCGCCGGCCTCGGCCAGGTTGCTGGTCAGGAAGCCGCGCCGGTGGCGGTGGTAATCCACGATCCCCTTGACCAGCCGCGGCAGGAACGACAGCGCGAAGCCGTAGGAGGCCCGCCGGCGTTCGCGATAGGCGACGATCACGTCCAGATGATCCTGCAAGTTCTGGCCGACGCCCGGCAAGTCATGCACCAGGGGAATACCGTGTTTCGTCAACTCGGCGCGCGGTCCGACCCCGGACAGCAACAGTAGTTGCGGCGAGTTGATCGCCCCGCCGGACAGGACGACTTCCCGCCGCGCCTTCAATTCCACCGTCTGGCCGTCACGGTCGCGATAGGCCACGCCCACCGCCCGCTGGCCTTCAAACAAAATTCGGCTGGCCAGGGCGCGGGTGATGACGGTCAGGTTCGGGCGCGAGCGTGCCGGATGTAGATAGGCGCGGGCGCTGCTACAGCGCTGGCCATCCTTCTGCGTCAACTGGTAGAACCCGACCCCTTCCTGCTCGGCGCCATTGAAATCGTCGCTGAGCGGATAGCCCACCTCGCCGGCGGCGCGAACGAACACCTCGCTGATCTCGCCACGCTGGCGCGGATCGGCGACGTTGAGCGGCCCGCCAACGCCGTGATACTCCGACGGGCCGCGCTCCTGATTCTGACTGCGCTTGAACAGCGGCAGCAGATCGGCGTAACTCCAGCCCCGGTTGCCCAGTTCCGCCCAGTGGTCGTAATCCCAGCGATGGCCGCGGGTGTAGACCATGGCGTTGCTGGAACTGCTGCCGCCCAGGGTCTTGCCGCGCGGCCAGAACATGCGGCGGTTGTACAGATGTGGCTGCGGCTCGGTTTGATAGCGCCAGTTCAGCGCCTTGCTGCGCATCATGAAGAACATGCCCACCGGGATATGAATCCACGGGCTGGTATCCTCGGGTCCCGCCTCCAGCAGACAAACCTGTCGGTTTGGGTCGGCGGACAGGCGGTTGGCCAGCACACAGCCGGCCGAACCCGCACCCACGATGATGGTGTCGTACATGGCTCCAAATCCTCTGGCCCGGCACCCGACCGGACGGTTGCTCGCAAGGCGACGGAAGTCGCGGATTTCCAAGCCTAATCGCTTCGCGGGAGCCGGGCTTGTCGAAAATGGCAGCGATTTGTTGAAACTGGCTAGCGCCGCGCGAGCGCATTACACTTTCATGACCGTTCGCGCGGCCGGAATCCGGCCGGGGCGGCAGATCCAACCCGGCTTGCGCCTGTCCGCGATCCGGCTCCCGTTTCACCACCAGAGAGGCAAGACCTTGAGCAAGCTGTACGTTTGGCAAAACCGCGGCTTTTTCATGGGCCCCCTGCCGGATATCTCCGAACACCGGCTCGGGTCGGCGGCGCTGTGCGTGGGTATCGACAAGCCGTTTCGGGTGCTGGAGAGCGAAAGCAACGCTTGGCGGGAGTGTCGGAGTACGCTGATCCCGCCCGGCTGTCTCCATGAAATCCAGGTCAGCGGCGCGATCATGGCGATTCTATTCATCGAGCCGGAAAGCCCCGACTACGCGGCCATCCAGAACACCATGCTCGATGGCGAGTGGCAGTGTCTGTACGGGCTGGCGCACGAAGCGGAGGTGCTGGCGGCGCTGCGCGAAGTCTGGGCATCCCAACCGGACGCCGCCGCGATTCACGACCTGATCGACCACCTGATCCCGCCGCCCACTCCCGAAGAGCGCCAGCAGCCGCTGGACCACCGGATCCAGCGGGTGATTCGGCTGATGAAGGAAGATCTGACTCATAGCTACTCGATGACCGATCTGGCGGAGTATGTAAACCTGTCGCCGACCCGGCTGGTGCATCTGTTCAAGGAAGAGGTTGGGGTGCCGATCCGCCGTTTCCGGCAATGGCACCGGATGCGGGTGGTGGCGGCGCTGATCGCCAAGGGCGACACCCTCACCGACGCCGCGCTGGGCGCGGGCTTCGCCGATTCCTCGCACTTCAGCCGGGCGTTTCGCAACATGTTCGGCATCACCCCGTCCTCGGTATTTGGCCGCGCCGCCAATGTGCGGATCGTCATCGCCTGACGCGCCTGGCCGATGTTCACGCTGATCGACAGTCACACCCATTTCGACGACGCCGGCTTCGACGCCGACCGCGACGCCGCCTACCAGCGGGCGCGCGCCGCCGGGGTCGAAGCGCAGGTGCTGGCGGCGGTCAGCGCCCGGCTGTGGCCGAAGCTCAAGGCGGTCGCGGCGGAGTATCCGGGGCTATATCCCTGCTATGGTCTGCATCCGGTCTGGCTGGCCGAACATCGCCCGGAGCATCTCGACCAACTGGCGGACTGGTTGACGCGGGAACGGCCGGTGGCCATCGGCGAGTGCGGGCTGGATGCTTACCTGCCGGACCTCGATCCCGATCTCCAGGCGGAGTACTTCGCCGGCCAGTTGCGGCTGGCCCGTCGCCACGACCTGCCGGTCGTCATCCACGCCCGCCACGCGGTGGATCAGGTGATCAAGCTGGTGCGGCGGTTCGCGGGTGTGCGCGGCATGGTGCATAGCTTTTCCGGCAGCGCGGATCAGGCCCGGCGGCTGCTGGACCTGGGCATCCTGCTCAGCTTCGGTGGGCCGCTGACCTATCCCCGGGCCAACCGGCTGCGCGGCCTGATGAAAATCCTGCCGCTGGACGGTTTCCTGCTGGAAACCGACGCGCCCGACCAGCCGCCGAGTGCGCACCCCGGCCAGCGCAACGAACCGGCGTATCTGCCGGAGGTGCTGGCCTGTATCGCTGAACTGCGCGGCGCCGACCCCGCGGAAATCGCCGCCGCCACCACGGCCAACGCCCGCCGGCTGTTCAACTTGCCCGATGCCGCATCCCCAAGCCCGCACTGAAATTCTGATCGGCGCCGATGGCCTGGCCCGGCTACGGGCGGCGCATGTGCTGGTCGCCGGTTTGGGCGGGGTCGGCGGCCATGTGGCCGAGGCCTTGGGCCGGGCCGGCGTCGGCCGGCTGACCCTGCTCGATCACGATGTCGTCTCGCCCTCTAATCTCAACCGGCAATTGCTGGCGCTGCATTCGACGCTGGGCCGACCCAAGGTTGACGTCATGGCGGCCCGGCTGCGCGACATCGATCCCGCGCTCGAACTGACTCTGCTCGGTGAATTTCTCCAGCCCGACGCGGCGGAGGCGCTGGTGACCGCCGCGCCTTATGACTACGTCGCCGACTGCATCGACAGCATCGCCTGCAAGGCGGCGCTGGTGGCGGCCTGTCATCGCCACGGCGTGCCGGTGATTTCAGCGCTGGGCGCGGGCAACTGTCTGGACGTGACTCGGGTGCGGGTGACGCGACTGAATCAGACTCAGATGTGTCCGCTGGCTCGCGAACTGCGCCGGCGCTTGCGGGAGTTGAATGCGCCGCTGAACTATCCGGTGATCTACAGCGACGAACCGCGCCATCCGCCCCTGCCCCATCAGCCGGTCGGCGGCGAGACGCCCGGCCGACCCCGCGCGGTAAACGGTACGATTTCCTACATGCCCGCGCTGTTTGGGGTGATGCTGGCGGGGGTGATTATTCGGCGGTTGCTGGACGAAGTAGAGTTGTCAAAACAACAAAATCCAGGCGGTTGACCGATGGAAAACCTTCTTGCCCATCTTTCCGGTATCCGGGACAACCACGCGCGAGGCAAAGTCGGCGATTTTCTGAAAGAAAAGATTATTCCTGACGCCGCCCTGTCCATCGTTTCCGCCTATTTCACCATTCACGCCTACGACGCGCTGCGCGATGTGTTGGAGAATGCCGGCAACCTCCGTTTTCTGTTCGGCGAACCCCGCTTCGTGCGCAGCCTCGACCGCGACAACAAGCAGTCGCGGCAATACCGACTGACCGAACAGGGCTTGTCCCTGGGCAACCAACTCGCGCAACGCCGGCTGGCCAGGGATTGCGCCGACTGGATCCGCCGCAAGGTCGAGATTCGCTCGGTGACTCGTGCCGGCTTTCTGCACGGCAAGCTTTATCATCTGCGGGACGGCAACCGCGATCATGCCTTGGTCGGCAGCTCGAACTTTACGGTTCCAGGTCTCGGCCTGCTGGCCAGCGGTAACAACATCGAACTCAACCTGGTGGTCGCCGACGACCGCGACCGCGCCGATCTCCTGGTCTGGTTCGACAGTTTGTGGAGCGATACCAGGCTGGTGGAGGATGTCAGGGATATCGTGCTGAAGGAACTGGCCCGGCTGTACGCGAACCAGCCGCCTCAGTTCATCTATTACCTGACCCTGTTCCACCTGTTCCGCGATTTCCTGGACGGCACGCGCGATCTTGATGAAACCCTCCGCCGCACCGCGCTGCCCGATACCCGGATCTGGCGCACGCTGTTTTCCTTCCAGCGGGATGGCGCCAAGGCGGCCATCAACAAAATTCTAACCGCCAACGGTTGCGTATTGGCCGACAGCGTCGGGCTGGGCAAAACCTTCACCGCGTTGGCGGTCATCAAATACTTCGAGTTGCGCAACGAGCGCGTCCTGGTGCTGTGCCCGAAGAAGCTGCGCCGGAACTGGACCATCTACCGCGCCAACAGCACGCTCAATCCGTTCCTCGAAGACCGGTTCCGCTATGACGTGCTGTCGCATACCGACCTGTCGCGCGACCGGGGCGACGTGGACGGTATCGACTTGGCCACGCTGAACTGGGGTAACTACGATCTGGTGGTCATCGACGAGTCGCACAATTTCCGCAACAACGCACTGGCCCGCCAGCGGTCCGGCGAGCCGCCCCGCCGCAGCCGCTACCAGCGGTTGATGGACGATATTGTCATCAGCGGTGTTCGCACCAAGGTCCTGCTGCTGTCGGCCACCCCGGTCAACAACCAGATCGCTGATTTGCGCAACCAGTTCTCGTTCATTGCCGGCGGCGATGTGGTCCGCGACGGACGGGCGGATGGCGTGTTCAAGGAGACTCTGGGCATCGCCTCGGTGCGCGAGACCACCCGCAAGGCGCAAACCCATTTCACCCAGTGGGCGCGACGCTCCGCCGACCAGCGCAAGACGCGGGACCTGCTGAACGCGCTGGGTGGGGATTTTTTCAAGCTGTTGGACGGTCTCAGCATCGCCCGCTCGCGGCGGCAAATCGCCCGCCACTACGCCGACGAGATGCAGCGGCTTGGCGGTTTTCCCCACCGACCGCCGCCGCAGGCGCTGAGTCCGCCCATCGATCTTCTCGGACGCTATCTGTCTTTCGAGCTGCTCGACCAGGAGATCAGCAAACTCAATCTGGCGCTTTACCATCCAACCAAATATCTCCGGGAGGACCTGCCGGAGACGGTGCGGGCGGCCTATCAGGACAAGATTCTCGGCGGATTTACCCAGGAGGGCCGCGAGCGCATTCTGATCAGCATGATGAAGGTGAATCTGCTCAAGCGGCTGGAAAGCTCGGTGGATTCCTTCCGGCTGACCCTGCGCCGCACCATTGAGAAAATCGATCGGCTGGAAGCGCGCATCCTGGCGTTTGAGCAGCATGTCGAGGCCAATCCCGAACTCGATTACGACGAACTGACCCCGGACCAGTTCGAAGACCCGGATTTTGAGAGCGAGGATTTTACCATCGGCGGCAAGCGCCGCATTCACCTGGGCCATCTCAAGCCGCCGGAGTGGCTGCGGGCGGTGCGTCAGGACCGGGTCCAGCTTCAGTTCCTGCTGGAAAAGACCACGGTGGTCACTCCCGAGCGCGATGGCAAGCTGGCCGAACTGCGCCAGTTGATCGAGCACAAGGTCCGGCAACCGACCTGCGACCGTGATGGCTGTCCCAACCGCAAGTTGCTGGTGTTCACCGCCTTCGCCGACACCGCCCGCTATTTGTACGAGCAGATAGCGCCTTGGGCGAGCCGGGAACCGGGCATTCACGTCGCGCTGATCGTCGGCGATGGCGGCAACCAAACCACGCTGGGCGGCCCGGATTACGACGACATCCTCACCAACTTTTCGCCGCGCGCCAAACGCCGCGCCGAACAGCCCCGTTTCCCCCAAACGGAGGAGATCGACCTGTTGATCGCCACTGATTGTATTTCCGAAGGTCAGAACCTCCAGGACTGCGACCGGCTGGTCAATTACGACATCCACTGGAATCCGGTCCGTATCATCCAGCGCTTTGGCCGCATCGACCGGATCGGTTCGCGCAACCCGGACGTTTATCTGGTCAATTTCTGGCCGGTGGCCGAACTGGACCATTACCTGAACGTCAAGCACCGGGTCGAGGCGCGCATGGCGCTGGTGGACCTGGCCGCCACCCAGACCGACAACCTGCTCGATCCGGGCCAGCTTGAAGACCTGATCCGGCAGGACCTGCTATTCCGCAACCGTCAGCTCAAGCGCCTCAAGGACGAAGTGCTGGATCTCGAAGAACTGGACGACAGCGTTTCGCTCACGGATTTCTCGCTGGATGAGTTCCGCCTCGATCTGCTCCGATTTCTCGAATCGCGCCGGGCCGAGTTGGAGGAAGCGGGTCTGGGCCTGTACGCCGTGGTTCCGCCCGCAGCGAATGTGCCGGCCTGCCGCCCCGGCGTGTTATTCTGTCTGCGCCAGCGTGTGGCTGGCGGCAGTCCGAGCGACAGTCCCGCAGTGATGTCCCAGCCGACCAGCGTCGCGCCTCAACCCGCCGATTCGGCTCACATCAACCCCCTGGCCCCGTATTATCTGGTTTACGTCCACGACGACGGCGTGGTGCGGTTCTCCTTTGCCCAGCCCAAGGAATCGCTGTTGCTGTTGCGCGAACTCGCCGCTGGCGAGACCGCCGCCTTTGAAAGGTTGTGCGATCAGTTCGATAAGCGCACGAGCGAGGGGGCCGACATGAGCCACTATGACGGTCTGATTCAACAGGCGCTGGCATCCATCGAGCGCACCTTCCAGCGCCGTGCGGCGCTGGGGTTGCTGGCCGGGCGCGGCAGTCTGCTGCCGGCGGCGAACGAAGCGCCGGTCGCCGACCGGGGCCAGTTCGAACTGGTGACCTGGCTGGTGATCCTTCAGCCTGAATAAAGCGGATTTCTGAAAAATCATAGCGATCTTATCCGATTTGTGGAATCGCCGCTTTGAACCACCCCGGCGCTTTGCGCCACCCCTCCTTGTCCAAGGAGGGGAAAATCCACAACTTAATTGGATTGCTATAGCTGCCCAAGCTGTTGGGTTGAGCGCATCTCAAATGATAGATATTATTCATGCCAACAGAGGGGAAAATTATGGCTCATACTTCAATGGTTCATATTCGCGTCGATCAGGAGATCAAGTTCCAAGCCAGCGAGGCGCTGGCGGCCATGGGCTTGTCGCTATCGGACGCAGTCCGCATCTTCCTCAAGCGGGTAGTGAACGATCAGGCGTTTCCTTTGGAACTCAAGGTACCCAACGTCGAGACCCGAGCGGCTATCGAAGAGTCGCGCGCCATGATGAAAGCCCAGCGCGCCCGATTTGATTCCGCTCAAGCCCTGTTCGATGACCTCGAAAAAACCAGCCCGCGCTAAACGTGCGACACCGCCGCGCACGTCGGACTATACCCGCCGCTTCCTGAAGGATTGGGAACGCCTCTCGCGCTCTGGCCGCTACGATATGCGGCGGCTTAAGGAAGCGATGCTGCTGCTGATCGCCAACGATGCGCCACTGGGTCCCGAATGGCTTGACCATCCGCTTAAAGGTGATTGGGCCGACCACCAAGAATGTCATATCGGCGGGGACTTTTTGTTGATCTACCAAGTTGAGGGAAATCGGATCCACTTTGTGCGCGCTGGTTCGCACACCGACTTGTTTGAGGATTAACGGTTTACCCAAGGAAAGTCGCCATGCCCGCCGTTACTGCTGCTGAGAGTAAGGAACGGATTCAATCGGCTCTCGGGGCTTTTGCCAGCCAGCCGTTGCCCGTCGCCGCTCGCGCTTTGTTCGGTGTGCTCGGTTATGTCAGTTCGCGCGATGAACGGGTTTTGCCGATTGCCAGCCCCGAGGCGTTCCTGGGCTGGCTGGAAACGGGTGGCCGGCTGGCGGTACTGTCGGCCGGGGAACAGGAGGAGTTCCGCACCCGTCTGGCCGGCTTGCATTTCCTGTTTCAACTCACCGATGCCGAGATCAAGGCGGCCTTGGGTCAGGCGATACAGGGCAGCCTTTTCGATTCGGGCGTCACGGTCGACGGCTCGCGCATGGAAAGCTACCTGGTGTTCGCCGCCGAACTGGCCGCTGGCGTTCCCCGTACCCGCACCGTCCTGGCCCGACTGGCGCGCATGCTCAACAAACCGTTGCCGATGCCGGCGCTGGTGCTGTTCCGCCATGGCGATACGGTGACCCTGGGCGTGATCAAGCGGCGCTTGAATCAACGGGATGCGGCGCGCGATGTGCTGGAGCGGGTCACGCTGATCAAGGACATCCGTTTCGCCAGGCCCCACCGCGCGCATGTCGAAATTCTGTTCGATCTCTCGCTGCACGCGCTTTACGCGCGCTATCAGCCCACCAGCTTCGTCAAGCTGCATGAGGCCTGGCATAAAACGCTGGACATTCAGGCGCTGAACCGGCGGTTCTTCATTGAAATCCGCAACTGGTTCTATTGGGCGCGTCTACACGCCCGCTTTCCGGCTGGGGCAACCAAGGATGAGGGTCGGGATTCGGAAGCCCTCATCCGCCTCCTCACCCGACTGATTTTCTGCTGGTTTCTCAACGAGAAAGGGCTGATCCCCGACAAACTGTTTTCCGAGCGTGTCGTTAGCACCTTGTTGCGCGACTGGCCCGCCGCCAGCGAAAGCGATACGCAGGACCGCTACTACAAGGCCATTCTGCAAAACCTGTTCTTTGCCACCCTCAACACGCCGGTCGCCGAGCGGAAGTTCCGCACCCCTCACACCTTCCAGGGCCGAAACAAGCATTACGGCGACCAGCGCTATTTCCGCCACGTCGATCTGTTTCAGGAAAACGGGCCGGTCGAGGCGCTTTATCGATCCATTCCGTTTCTCAACGGCGGTTTGTTCGAGATGCTGGACGAGATTCCGGGGCGCGGCGATCCCGGCATCACCCAGGAAAAGCGGGTGGACGGCTTTTCCGATGTGCCCGGCAAGCAACCGCTGGTCCCCGACTTTCTGTTCTTCGGCGAGGAGCGCCCGGTACCGGAAATCGCGGCGTTACTGGGCGAAACCACAGTGCCCAGGGCGCGCGGCCTGTTCCGCATCTTCCACGACTACAAGTTCACCATCGAGGAAAACACTCCGCTGGAAGAGGACATCGCCCTCGATCCGGAACTGCTGGGCCGCGCCTTCGAGAACCTGCTCGCCGCCGTCAATCCGGAAACCGGCGCCGTGGCCCGCAAGTCCACCGGTTCCTTCTACACCCCGCGCGAGATCGTCAACTACATGATCGAGGAGGCGCTGGTTCGGCGCCTGCTGACGATTCTGGAGGGGCGGGGAACCTGGCCGGCGGATTTGGAGGAGCGCCTGCGCGAACTGGTCGCCGAAGAACGGGAATCCCACCGGTTCAGCGAAGACCAGGCGGCGGCCATCGTCGAAGCCTTGGGCCGGTTGCGGATTCTGGACCCGGCCTGTGGTTCGGGGGCGTTCCCGATGGGCCTGTTGCAACGGCTGGTTCAGGTGCTGCGCAAGCTCGATCCCGGCAACGAACGCTGGAAAGCCGCCAAGCTTGCCGCGCTGCCGCTGGAGATGAGGGAGAAGGCCGAACAGGTGTTCCGCGAGGAGTCGTTCGACTACACCCGCAAGCTGGAATTGGTCAAGGATTGCATTCATGGCGTGGATATCCAGCCCGCCGCCATTCAGATCAGCAAGCTGCGGTTCTTTCTTTCGCTGGTCATCGAGCAGAGGAGCAATCACGATATCCGCCCGTTGCCCAATCTGGAAACCAAATTCGTTTGCGCCAATGCGCTGCTAGGGCTGCCGCGCCGCGAGAACTGGGCGTCGCTGTTTGAGAAGCAAATCGAACCCAGGGAACGCGCGCTGCTCGACGTGCGCGCCCGTTATTTCTTCTGCGCGAATCAGAAGGAAAAGGAGGCGTGTCGTGCCGAGGATCGCCGTCTCCGGCAAGAGTTGGGCGATTTCATCAAAGCGATCAGCGGCAGTGGGGCGCCTGAATTCGCGTTCGCCGTTGCGGCGTGGGACCCGTACAAGCCGGATCGGGTTGCGGGTTATTTCGATCCCGAAACCATGTTTGGCGTGGTGGATGGATTCGACATGACCATCGGTAATCCGCCGTATGTCCGCGCCGACGAGCAATCGGACTGGAACCGCCGCCAGCGGGAGCAAATTTTGGCCAGCGGAGACTACGAGACACTCTGGGAGAAATGGGATTTATTCGTGCCGTTCATCGAACGGGCCTACAAACTGCTGAAGCCGGGCGGCATCAGTACGCTGATTGTTTCCGATGCCTTCTGTCATTCTAAGTACGCGCAGAAGTCACAGAACTGGTTTCTCAAAAACTCCAAGGTCTTGCGCCTCGACTTTTGCAGTAACCTGCAAATCTTCGAAGCGGCCGTTCACAATCTCATTTATTTCTTCCAGAAAGCGGACGGTGCGAATAACTGTCCTGAACGCCGAGTCCATGAGACTGTTTTCGGTCAGGTTTCTCATTTGCCTACCGATGAACAACCCAGGTTGACCTACAGGGCATTTTTTCCTGAAAGTGAAATAGCCCAATCGTTCAATTGCAAGTTCATCACGCTTGACCAGATTTGCTATATCAGTGTTGGAATGGTTGTTCATGCTGATGAGAAAGAAGCTCAAGGCGCATTTGAGTTGAAAGATCTGGTTTCGGATAAAAAAGACCATGTACACTCAAAACCTTTCGTCGAGGGAAAGCATCTGGATCGCTGGTTGCCAACTCAGCAAAAATGGTTGGAATGGGGTACGGCCCGAGCACCAACACTTTTCCGTCGCCCAACATTCACTGAACTCTATGCTGTTCCAGAAAAGATTTTTATTCATCGTACATCTGGCGAAGGGTTACGCAGTTGTTATGATGATAAGCAAACACTATGTAACCATACGATCATGGTTTGTTTGCCGTGGAATTCCCTACATAGGATTCAGAACAAATCACTGAAAAAATCTGCTCGCTATCGTGGTGAGAAACCCCATCCTAATCTGCCATGTCGCGAGGAATTAGAAGCTACAAGCTGCTGTTTCAGTGTCAAATATCTCCTCGGGGTGATGAACTCCAGCGCCGCCCGTGATTTTCTCCGTGCCCATCGCCGCAGTAATACCGATCTTTATCCAGACGACTGGAAAAAACTCCCTGTTCCCGATGTGCCGCTGGAACAGCAGGCTCCGATTGTAGCTCTTGTGGATCAAATTCTTGCCGCCAAACACGCCAATCCAAATGCCAATATCAAGGCGCTGGAACAGGAAATTGACCAGCAGGTAAACCGGCTCTACGGTACAACCGAATGCAGGGACGGTAAACCACCATGCTGAACAAACTTTCGATACGCAATTTCAAGCTCTTCCAAGAAGTAGAGCTTGATCTGGGTGACCGCGTTGTGCTGATTGGCCCGAACAACGCCGGTAAAACCTCAGCATTACAGGCTCTCGCCCTGTGGGACATTGGAGTCAAGCGCTGGATTGAAAAACGCGGTGCCGGCAATGTGCCAGAAAAGCGGCCCGGCGTAACCATCAATCGGCGAGATTTGATCGCCGTGCCGGTGCCGGCGGCGAATCTGCTCTGGCGTGACCTGCACACGCAGGAATCCGCGCGTGGCAACGGCGCAAAAAAGATTTTTATCGACATCCTCGTCGAGGGCATTTCCAGCGGCAAGCCTTGGACTTGCGGCCTGGAGTTCTATTATGCCAACGAGGAATCGCTGTATTGCCGATCCTTGCGCTTGCCCGATGGCGGGCGCATGGAAGTTCCCCAAGAGGCGGCTCTACTCCGCATCGCTTACCTGCCGCCGATGTCGGGCCTCGCCGCCAACGAAACGCGGCTAGACGAAGGCGCGATTAACGTCCGCCTTGGTGAGGGACGTACCGCCGAGGTTATGCGCAACCTCTGCTACCAGGTACTCCAGGGTCAGGATGGATCTTCCAAATGGGAACAACTCGCCGGGCGCATAGAGGCGCTGTTTGGGATCAGGCTTGACCCGCCCGACTACATCAAGGAACGGGGCGAAATCGTCATGTCCTACCGCACGCGCGGGAACATCCGGCTCGACATCTCGTCCAGCGGTCGTGGTCAACAGCAGACTCTGCTGCTACTCGCCCACATGACCGCAAATCCGGGTGCGGTATTACTCCTGGACGAGCCGGACGCCCACCTGGAAATCCTGCGACAACGGCAGATTTATCAGATCCTGACCGAAACCGCCGCGCGGACCGGCAGCCAGATCATCGCCGCCAGCCATTCCGAGGTTATCCTTAACGAAGCGGCCGATCGTGATGTGGTGATTGCCTTTGTCGGTCAGCCCCACCGCATTGACGACCGGGGCAGCCAGGTACTCAAGGCGCTCAAAGAGATTGGCTTCGAGCACTACTATCTGGCGGAAGAGGTCGGCTGGGTGCTCTATCTCGAAGGCTCTACGGATCTGGCCATTCTGCGCGCCTTTGCCGAGCGGCTGGAACACCCAGCCCAGGCGGTCCTAGAGCGGCCCTTCGTCCACTACGTCGCCAACTAGCCCGCCAAGGCGCGGGAGCACTTCTACGGCATTCGCGAGGCCAAGCCCGACCTGATGAGAATTGCCGTCTACGACCGGCTCGAACGGCAACCGCCGGTTGAACCACAGTTTCGCCAGATCATGTGGCGGCGTCGCGAGTTGGAGAACTACCTTTGCACCCGTGAAACTCTGCTTGCGTTCGCTACGACCAGGGGTCAGGAACAACAGGGGGAATTGTTTGGTGGGTTGTGGAGTGGAGTTATGGAAGAAGCCATCGGGGAAATCGAATCAGCGCTGGCGGCGCTCGGCAAGCCGTCTCCTTGGGGGTCGGACATCAAGGCGAGCGATGATTTTCTCGATCCGCTGTTTCGGAAGTTCTACGAAAAGCTCGGCCTGCCCAACCTGATGCGCAAAACCGACTATCACACGCTGGCCCCTTTTGTGCCCGCCGCCGCGCTGGACAATGAGATCCGCGAAACGCTGGACCTGATCGCGCAAACAGCGGATCAGGCCAAGCCGCGTAGGGACTAATTGCCGCATCAGCCGGTCGGCGGTGACATGCCCGGCCGGCTGCGGGCGGTGAACGGTACGATTTCCTATCCGCCGGCGCTGTTCGGCGTGATGCTGGCGGGGGTGGTTATTGGGCGGTTGCTGGGGTAAAGCAGGCTGATTTCACCATATCCTCGAAGGCGTTCCAATCGCTGCTAGGGGTATGCGCCAGTTCCAGGAGATGTGGGAGACGGATCTGGGAGGGAGAGAATTCGCTCCCGAAGGGCAAATCGTTTTTCACGGTCGCGCCATGCCCCACGCTGTCGGGTTGTACAGGACCGCATCGCAGGCCGCTGGCAGACGGTCCGCCGACGGCGGTTCGGGCTTCTTGAGCGGCTTGGGCGACAGCGTCGCCCGCACGATATCTTGGACCCAGTGGGCCAGGTCGGCGTCGCAGCCGTCGCCGGGCGGAAACGACTTCTGCGGCTTGCATTGACCGTCGCCGGGTGGGCAAGCCAGCCGGACGTGAAAATGGGCGTCGTGGCCCCACCACGGCCGCACCTTCTCCAGCCAAGTCCGGTCGGTTTCGTTATTGCACAACGCCTGCTTGATGATTGGATTCACGAAAATGCGCTCCACCTCCGGTGCCAGCGCCGCCTGTTTCAGCGCATCCCGATAGCGCGGCGACCAGCGGGAGATATTCAGCGCGCCCTCGGCGGGTCGGATCATCGACGGCATTTCAATCCGCTCGGTCTCGGGCTGCGACAACAACCGGTCGCGCGGTTGTTGCAGGAACCAGACGTCTACATCCAGCCCGCTCTGATGGCTGCGATGGCCGTTCGGCATCGGGCCGCCGCGTGGCTGTCCCAGATCGCCGATCAGCAACCGACCGCCGTTTGCCGCCGTTCGCCGGCCCAGTCGCTCCACCAATGCGACCAGGGCCGGGTGTCCATAATAACGGTTGCGGCTGGACCGCATGACCTGATAGCCATCGCCGACCAGTGGCAGCGCCACCGCTCCGGCGATGCAGCCGGCGGCGTAGGAACCGATGACCTGCGGCGGCCCAGCCAGCGGATACCCGACCGTACTCCAGCCGCTGCCGGCGCGAGCGGGCATGGCGCTCGCCCATGACAGCAGGAATAACAACATCGCGAGTCGGATAGACATGGCATTTTCACCAAGGCGGGGTTGATGAACAAAGCTTAGCGGAGGAGGGGCGATTTGGGCAGTACCGACCCTTTCGGGCAAGCCGGGAACAAGAGTAGACGGTTATGCTGAAACCATGTAATGCACTGAAGAGAAGCCATCCCATGCTGCCCGACTATTTTGAATTTTCCCTGCCCACCCGCGTGATCTACGGCATCGGCATCATCGATCAGTTGAGCGATGCCGTGGCGCACTACGGTCCCCGGCGGGCGTTGCTGGTGACCGATGCCATTCTGGTCCAGGCCGGGCTGGCGGAACGGGTGAAGGCCGGCTTCCGCCATACCGCCATCGAGATTGCCGCGACGTTCGACCAGGTGCCGCCCAATTCCACGATCAAGACTGTCGAGGATTGCGCCGCGCTGGGCCGGGAGCACGGCTGCGATCTGATCGTTGGCCTGGGCGGCGGCAGCGTGCTGGATACCGCCAAGGTCGCCAACATCCTGCTGGTGAAGGGCGGGCGGGTGCAGGAGCACATGGGCGCCTATCTGCTCGGCCAAACCCGCCTGTTGCCGCTGTTCCTGATTCCGACCACCGCCGGCACCGGCTCGGAAGTGACCAAGGTGGCGGTGATCGCCGATCCCGACCACGACGTGAAGCTGCCGTTCGCGGAGACCCAATTCCTGCCCGATCTGGCGATTCTCGATCCCGAACTGACCCGCAGCCTGCCGCCCAAACTGACCGCGATGACCGGCATGGACGCGCTGACTCACGCGATTGAAGCTTACGTGGACAAGGAATGGTCGCCGGCCGCCGACGGGCTGGCGCTGCAAGCCATCCGCCTGATCCGCGACCACCTGCTGCTGGCCTGCGCCCAGCCGGACAACTTGCAGGCGCGTGGGGCGATGCTGGTGGCAAGCTGTCTGGCGGGCATCGCCTTCTCGCACTCGATGGTGGGGATGGTGCATGGCATATCCCACGCTTTGGGCGGGGTCTACCACATCCCGCACGGGCTGGCGAACGCGCTGGCATTGCCGGAGGTGATGGACTACAACCTGCAATCGCGGCTGGACCGCTACGCCGATATCGCCGAGGCACTGGGCGTGGTGTTTCCGCAACCGGGCGCGGCGCTTGGCAACCTGCTGCGCCATGGCGGGCTGGGATTCGCCGCGCCGCTGGCCAGGCCGCTGACAGCAGTGGACCGCTGGTTCCGGCGCAAGGCGGCCAAGGCGGGCATTAGCTACATTCGCACCCTGAACCGGCAGTTGGCGCATTTGACCGGGATGCCGCTCAACCTGCGCGATGCCGGCGTCAAGGACGGGTTGGCCAGGCTGGAGCAGGTGGCGGATACCGCGATGACCGACGGTTCGATGCTGTACAACCCGCGCGAGCCGGAACGGGATGCGGTGGTGCGGATCGTCCGCACGCTGTACGACACCACCGCGACACCGCTGCCGGTGGCGCCAGCGGATCTGCAGCCGGTGGGAGCGACGGCGGAAGTGCGGGAATTTCGCAACGTTTTCCCGGATGCCGATACGCTCTATCGGGTGCTGGGCGGCTTTTTCGAGCGCCTGAAGACTGATCCACAAATCGGCGGACCGCTGAAAAATTCCCGGCTATGCGTCCAGTTCGCGTTCGAGAACCCGGCGGCGGTGATAACCATCGACGCGCGCGGCGACGAAGTGAAGATTTACCGGGGGGCGGAATTCAGCGGCCAGCCGGAAGTGACCATGAGCATGAGCGCCGATTTCGCCCATGCATTCTGGCACGGCCGGGTCAACCTGGTGTCGGCGCTGACCCGTCGGCAGGTCGTTGCCAGGGGCAACGTGCCCAAGACTTTGCGCCTGCTGCCGATCCTGAAGCCAGCCTATGCGCTGTATCCGCACTATCTGGCGGAAGTTGGCATGGCGGATAAGACTTACTGAGGTTGGGAAAGTGGTTGGCAATTTTTCCTGTAAATTTTGCCGTGATCTGAGCTACGGACCGGGGTCAGCAGGGCAAAACGAAAAAGGGCCTGCCGAATCCTCGGCAGGCCCTTGCTTTTCAAGCCAACAGCTTTGAGGGCGGCGGGCGCCGCCGTTGTTACAGCGCCAGCGATTTGCCCTTGGACCCCAGATCCGCGAACGCCTCGTTCAACCGGGTCACCATATTTTGTTCCGCCAGCCGCAGATACTTGCGCGGATCGTAGAACTTCTTGTACGGCTTGTCGGTTTCCGGATCCACCTGATACAGGAAGGCCTTGGGATTCTCGGCGACGAACTTGCCGATCGCTTCCGAATAGGCGAATTGCAGGTCGGTGTCAATGTTCATCTTGAACACCCCGTAGCCGACCGCCTCGGTGATCTTGTCCTTCTCCGATCCGGACCCGCCGTGGAACACCAGATTCAGCGGTTTTACGCCGGTCGCGCGCTTTTGCTCGATCAACGCCTGAGAGTTCTTGAGGATCTCCGGGCGCAACTGGACATTGCCGGGCTTGTACACGCCATGCACATTGCCGAACGAGGCGGCGACCGAGAAATGGCCGATCGGCGACAGTCGCTCGTAAGCGAGCAGCACGTCTTCCGGCTGGGTGTAGAGATGGGAGTTGTCGGCGCTTTCCTCCAGCTCGCTGCCAATGCCATCCTCTTCGCCGCCGGTGACGCCCAGTTCGATCTCCAGGCTCATATCCAGTGGCGCCATGCGCTTGAGGACACGGGCGCACTCGTTGAGGTTGAATTCCATGCTTTCTTCGGAGAGATCCAGCATGTGCGAGCTGAACAGCGGCTTGCCGTGCTGCTTGAAGTACTTCTCGCCTTCATCCAGCAACGCGTCCACCCAGGGAATCAGGCTCTTGTTGGCGTGGTCGGTGTGCAGCACCACGCACACCCCATAGTATTCAGCCAGCAGGTGCGTGTGCAGCGCCGCTGCCACCGCGCCCAGCACCTTGGCCTTGGCACTGTCCTTCAGCCCTTGGCCGGCGTAGAACTGCGCGCCGCCGTTGGAGAGCTGGATGATCACGTCGGCCTGGTTTTTGGCCGCGGCTTCCAGCACCGCGTTGATCGTGCTGCTGCTGGATACATTGACCGCCGGCAGGGCATAACCGCCCGCCTTCGCCGCGGCTACGAGGGTCAGATAGTCCTTACCAGTAACAACACCGGGTTTGAGTTGTGCCATGAGCAAATCCTCTGAGGTGGTGGGTTGAGGGTGAATGAAAGGCCGCCATGATCGCGAGTGGCTCCCACGATCATGGCAAAGGCTTGGGAAACTCCACCCAAGCCCTTTGTTTTTCATCGAGTTGGAGCTGGCGAGGGGATTCGAACCCCTGACCTGATGCTTACAAGGCAACTGCTCTACCGGCTGAGCTACGCCAGCTCGCGCCAGCCAAGGATTATAATAGATTCAAAGGATCGTTTCGCAAAAACTTCATGCTGGCGATTGACAACCCCGTTTTTGACCATCAAAATGCGCGACTCAAACTTTGGAGGGGTTCCCGAGCGGTCAAAGGGGGCAGACTGTAAATCTGTTGGCTCAGCCTTCGAAGGTTCGAATCCTTCCCCCTCCACCACCTTGCGGCAAGCGGTCGGTTTAGCGCCCGACAGTCGGGAAGCGCGCCCGGTAGGATCTCCCGCTTGAGGTTATAGCAAGGCGGGTGTAGTTCAATGGTAGAACCTCAGCCTTCCAAGCTGATGGTGTGGGTTCGATTCCCATCACCCGCTCCACAACAACATAATTCGCAACAGAGCGCTTTAGGCCCATATAGCTCAGTCGGTAGAGCGCATCCTTGGTAAGGATGAGGTCACCAGTTCAAATCTGGTTATGGGCTCCACTCGATTCGAGACGTGGTCTAAAATCCTTGACCCTAAGCTTTACAGGGGAGTGTTGGGATGTCCAAAGAAAAGTTCGAGCGCAACAAGCCACATGTCAATGTGGGGACGATAGGGCATGTGGATCATGGCAAGACCACGCTGACGGCGGCGATCACCAAGGTGATGGCCACCAAGTTTGGCGGCGA
>JBATNZ010000131.1:0-33555 GCA_049290615.1 Candidatus Contendibacter sp. | reverse complement strand
CCGCGCCGGGGTGGTTGGAGCGTTTCGGCGGGGAAACCCCCCGGCGCGGCGCGCCACCCCCTCAATGGAGGGGGGAATCCATGAATACTGCTGGCTGGAGTTTCTGTACAGCATCTAAGAGGCGTTTTGATACAGCCTCCAAGGCATCCGATGCGAAGTGGGATCAGGGCGGGAAGCTTGACGCCGATGGCGATTCCGCTATGGACGCATCCGGTCGTGCCGCCTGGCTGGCAAACCTCGCCGCCAGCGCGGCCATGAATTGGCGCCGGTCGCCCTCCCAGCGCAACGGTTCACCCACCCAGGCATCGCAGAAAAACGGCACCGGCAACCAGTCGCCCTTGGGCAGCACCTTACCCAGCCCGCGCAGATGAACCGGGCAAATCGGCGTGGTCGGCAGTTGCTCGACTAGCCAGACGATCCCCGTCTTAAGTTTCCCCAAGCATTCCGGTTCGCCGCGGGTACCCTCCGGGAAGAAAATCACAATGTCGCCCGCCGCCAGCGCGTCTCGCACCGGCCCCAGCACCTCGGCATGAGATCGGCCGCCACCGGTCGCCACCGGAATGATCCCCATTACCCGAGTTGCGAACCAGGCTCGCCGACGGTTGCGCAAAAAATACTCCGCTGAAGCCGCCGGCCGCGCTCGCAACAACAACCGCAACGGCAGCATCGCCATCAACACCAGCGCATCGAAGTGGCTGTTGTGATTAGCGACGATCAGGGCGGGACCACCGCGCGGCAACCGCTCCCGGTTCCGCACGTTGACTCCCACAGCCAGCAGTAGGAACGGTTTGACGATCAGCAGGAAAAATAACAGGCGCGGCGCGGCGTATCCCATGGCGACGCTCAGAAGTAGAAGTAGCGGGTGAAGTGGAAAAACAGCGGCGCGGTATAGGTCAGGCTGTCCACCCGATCGAGGATGCCGCCATGGCCCGGCAGCAAATTGCCGCTGTCCTTGATGCCGAGATCGCGCTTCAGCGCCGACAGACTCAAATCCCCAAAGAAGCCGGCCACCGCGATCAGCGCCCCGGCCAACAGCGCATCGCGGACGGAAAACGGCGTCAGCCACGGCGCCAGCAGCACTGCCAGCAGCACGGTGGTCAACACCCCGCCGGCGAAGCCCTCCACCGTCTTGTTCGGGCTGACGGTGGGCGAGATTTTGTGTCGGCCCAGCCACTTGCCCCAGCAATACTGCGCCACGTCGTTCAACTCGGTCAGCAACAACAGAAACAGCACCAAGCCCGGCCCGCTGACGCGCGGATACTCGCCCTGCGGCAACACCAGCAGATAGGCCACATGACTCAGGCCGAACACCATGCTCATCAGGCCCCAGTGCAGGGTGCCGGCGGCGCGCAGATGGCCCTGGGTTTCGCCGGTCAACACCATCGCCACCGGCAGCAGCAGAAACAGGTAGACCGGGATAAAGATGATGAACATGCCGTACCACTCGATGCCAATCCAGTAGTACTGCACCGGGATGCTCAGATAGGCCCAGAACAACACCCGCCGGTCGGCGCGACGGGTGGGAATCAGGGTTAGATATTCCTTGAGCGCCAGAAAGCTGACCAAGCCGAAAAACAGCAGGGCGGCGATTCGGCTGAAGGTCAGCGCCAGCGAACACAGCGCCACGATCAACCACCAGCTACGGATGCGCTGGCGCAGTTCGCTGTCTGGCGCGGGCGCGAGCCGCCACACCACGCCGGTGGCTAGCACCAACAGCACCCACACCCCGCCCAGAATAACCATAACCGGCGATGACAGAATCATGAACATGGCGTTACCTCGCGCAGCGCGGCGCGCAGTCGATTGAGACAGGTCAGCGCCAGCAAGCCATTGGCGACGAATAGCACGATCACCAGCCAGAAACCGGCCGGCACACCGAAACCGAGCAATAACGCGATTCCACCCAGCAGCAGGGCGCGGTCACTCTTACCCATGGGTCCGTCGTAGCGGCGACTGGCGCCGATCTGCACCGCCACCACGCCGCAGAATTCGCCCAGCAGCGCCAGCAGCGTCAGCGTCACCACCAGAGCAGCCGGTACGCCGGGAATCAGGATCAGCGGCAGATACAGCGCGGTGTCGGCCAGTACGTCGCCCAGTTCGTTCAACACCGCCCCCAGCGGAGTCGGCCGCTGAAACTCGCGGGCCAGCATTCCATCCAGCGCGTTCAACGCCATGCGGAGGAATAACACCGGCGGCAACAGCAACAAGGTCGCTGGGGTTGGCCAGAGCCAAATCACCCCAGATGTTACGACCGCCAGCAGCAACGCAGCCACCGTCACCTGATTGGCGCTGACGCCGCAACCGTGCAGCCAGCGCGCGACCGGCCGCAGCAGGTTCTGAAAACCAGGTTTGAGTGAGTACAGAGTAATCATGCGAACGGAACCTCCACGCCACGCCGGGCCAGCGACACGGTGAAAATACCCCACGGGTCGGTCTCCTGCGCGATTTTCTCGAAGCCCGCTTCGGCGACGAGTTGATCCATTTCCTGCTGGGTCCGGCGGCGCATGATCCACGGTGCGCCATCCCGATGGCTGGTCAGCGTTCGGGCGATGAATTCGATCTGGGGATGCCAGGGTTGGCCGGTGTAGAGCAGATAGCCACCGGGAACAACCACTTCAGCCAAGCCCGCCAGCGACGCACGCACCGGAGCGTTCTCGGGGAACAGTTCGTACAGGCCGGAAACAATACCGATGGTGGCAGTTCGAGACAGAGCCGCCAGACCGGCCCGATCAAAGGCGTCGCCCTGGACGAAGGCGAAGCGGTCGGCGAGACCGTAGTCGGCGATCAGCCGCTGGCCCGCTTCCACATTGCTGGCGCTGAAATCCCGCAGCAGGCCGGTAGCGGGGATATCGAGATGCTCGCGCACGGTATCCAGCACGTAGCGGCCATGACCGGCGGCGATATCGACGATATGGACCGGCTGTCCCGCCGCCCGCAGGTCGATCATGACCCGGCGTAGCAATTTTTCCAGATGCGCCTTGCGCAGGCGGATGCCCCGCCAGCCGATGGCGTTCAGATAATTCCGGTCGATCATCCGGCCCAGGGTGGTCACACCATCGGCCTGGTTGCGATAGACGTAATCCAGCGTGGCGCCCGAATCGAAGCCGGTCTTCATGCCGAGCTTCATGCCCTGGCTCAACCGGGCGCCGACGGTGCGCAGGGCGAAGCGTGTCAGTGCGTACTGGATACCCTTGAAGGACAAGGGCAACGGCGGGTTGGCCAGGGTTTCGTATTCGCACTGGGTCGCGCTGTTGCGGTCGGCCTCCAGTAGTGAAGGTTCGTGGCGGGGTTGGGAGAAGGCTTCGAGAATGAAACGGCGCGCGGCGCGTAGCGGCAGATGGTTGTCCCGCTCGTTGAAGGTGTCGTGGAAAAACCCCGGATAAACGTGCATTTCCTTCACCGGCGAACCCAGCCGCTCGAAAAACTGGTGCTGAACCTCCTGATCCACTACCCAATCCGCCCCGGAGGTGAGAACCAGGGTGGGCACGGTGATCGCCGCCGCGTCTGCCACCAGCTTGCGGCCGGCGTCGAACAAATCCACCAGCAGATTGACCGCGATGCGGCGGGTAATCAGCGGATCAGTGTCGTAGCTTTCGATTTTGGCGGGATCGTGGGTCAGCAGCTTCGCCTTGACGTAGCTGTTCACGAAGGCTTTCGGCTTGAACTTCAGCAGCAGACGCAGGCCCGGAATCGCCAAGGGCAGGTACAGCCGGACCCGCAGCGCCGGGCTGCCCAGCACCAGGGCGCGGATTTTCGGCGCGTAGTCGTGGACCCAGTTCGAAACCAGGACGCTGCCGACGCTGTGCGCGAGTACGGCAACGTTTTCCACCGGGATGCTGTAGTGCCGGGAGACATGGGCGACGAACGCATCCACATCCCGCACCAATACGCCAAGATGCTCCGCATGGCCGCGCTCGCCCGGGCTGCGACCGTGACCGCGAGCATCCCAGGCGAACAGGGCGAAATCCGGCAGGTCGAGTTGATCCACCGCATCCTGCCAGCGGCCGGAATGCTCGTGACCGCGATGGAACAGCACCGCCGCCCGGTCGGCTTTCCGTTCCGGCAGCCATGCCCGGTAAAACAGTTCGGCGCTGTCCCAGCTCCGAAAGCTATGCTCGGACGCCTGGCGGATCGGGTTCATGATCACCTGCTCTAAATCGAAGCAATCCCGCCAGCCTGGCGAGAATGCGGTCGAGGAAGCACTTCGACGAGCAGACAGGGCCGGGTGCGGTAATACGGCTCACGATCATGGGGGTCGCAGCAGACCATCAGATCGGGGTAATAGAAAATCTCCACCCCCAGTTCCTTGAGATGCAACTTGACGTCGGCAAAAAAGACTTGGCAAGGCGATCCGCGCAAGTGAGCCAGCAGGCGAGCGAACAGATGACCCGCGATTTGATTATGCCGGGCGCTGGCGCCAGCCATGGCGTAAATTTCGCCGTTGAGATACTCGTGTTTGATCTCACTGCGTTCCTCGAAAGCGAGATAGTCTGCCACGGACAGCCAATGGGGTTGGAGTTGCGCGGACATCAAGGGTCTCTCCTTCCGGTTTCCTGTTGCAGCACGTCGTTCCCACGCAGACCAATCGTACTTTCAATACAGGTTGTGGAATTTCCCCTCCTTGGATAAGGAGGGGTGGCGCGGAGCGCCGGGGTGGTTCGAAATGGTGATTTCACAAGTCAGATTAGGAGCGCCATAGCCCTCTTGTTATGGAGGATTAGGAGAAGGAGAGAAGGTTTGTTGGAACGGCGCCAAGCCCGAAGAGAACCCGAACAAGGTAATTTGCCCTTGGTCATCGAGTGGCACGGTCAGGTCGAAATCGCCCTTGGGCAGGGGATCGCCGCAGGTGAACAGGAACTGGCCGTTGGCCAGGACCAAGGCGCACAAGGGATCGCCGCCGAGGGTGATCGAGCCGGTGATCCTGAACCCGCCGTGGGGCGCTGCCGTGACGGTATGCGTTACCGTAGGCGAGGCACAACTGGTTGCATTGACAGCAGCCGGCAAGGCGCCTGCCCCGAGCGTTTGTTGGAACGGCAACAAGCCTGAAGAGAACCCGAACAGCGTGATTTGCCCCTGGTCATCCACCGGCGCGGTCAGGTCGAACTCCCCTTTGGGCAAGGGGTCGCCGCAGGTGAACATGAACTGGCCATTGCCCAGGACGAGGGCGCACAGGGGAGCGCCATCCTGGGTGATCGAACCGGTGATTCTGAACCCGCTGGGCATCGTCGTGAGGGTATGAATCGTGACCGTGGGGGCCGCACAAACTGGGGTGGCAATGAAACCATGACCACCGGCATAACCTGTCACCTGTCCGCTTGCGTTGATGCTGGTTGCCCAAGTGTTAGTGGCACCCGGGACAGTTAAGGTCGTGAACGTGCCGTTGCTGTACACGAAACCATGACAATCCGTGACGCCGAACCTCGTAGCGAAATTGCAATAATCACCCGTCACCTGTCCGCTTGCGTTGATGCTGGCGGCTTGGGTACCAACGGCACCCGGGACAGTTAAGGGCGTGAACGTGCTGCTGCTGTACACGAAACCATGTCCACCCGAGCTATCCGAGTAGTAAGAACCCGCCACCTGTCCGCTATCGTTGATGCTGGTGGCACCGGTGTCCATGGCACCCGGGATATCGAGGGTCGTGAACGTACCGCCGCTGTACACGAAACCATGCCCATGCGAGCCATCGTAGTAATAACCCGTCACCTGTCCGCTTGCATTGATGCTGGCGGCTTGGGTAGACATGGCACCCGGGACATCAAGGGTCGTGAACGTGCCACCGTCGTACACGAAACCATGTGTATGCGGTGTGCTCGCATAGGTGTAATAACCCGCCACCTGTCCGCTCGCGTTGATGCTGGTGGCCGCGGTGTAATCGGCACCCGGGACATCGAGGGTCGTGAACGTGCCGCCGCTGTACACGAAACCATGCCTATGCGAGCCATCATCGAAGTAAGAAGTGCCCGTCACCTGTCCGCTATCGTTGATGCTGGCGGCCCGAGTGTCAGTGGCACCCGGGCCATCGAGGATCGTGAACGTGCCGTTGCTGTACACGAAACCATGGCTATGGTCATGCGAGCCATCCCAGTAAGAACCCGTCACCTGTCCGCTCGCGTTGATGCTGGCGGGCTCGATGCGAAGGGCACCCGGGACAGCGAAGGTTGTGAAACTATATGTCGTGGCTTGAACGTTGGGGGCCGCCAAGTTCGTGAACAGGAATAAACTCAGTGCGGTGAGAATTGCCGCCATTCTTCTGGTGTTCATGGGAGATACCTCCTTACGGTAACACCGGTCAACGCTCGTTATGGAGGCGTGGAAGGATCAAGGGGAGAAAGTTTGTTGGAACGGCGCCAAGCCGGAGGAGAACCCGAACAAGGTAATTTGTCCCTGGTCGTCGAGTGGCGCGGTCAGGTCAAACTCCCCTTTGGGCAAGGCATCCCCGCAGGTAAACAGGAACTGGCCATTGGCCAGGATCAGGGCGCACAGAGGAGTGCCATCGAGGGTGATCGAGCCTGTGATCCTGAACCCGCCACGGGGCGCCGCCGTGACGGTGGACGTTACCGTAGGGGTGACACAACCATTTCCATTGACAGAAGCTGGCAAGGCGCCTGGCCCGAGCGTTTGTTGGAACGGCGCCAAGCCCGACGAGAACCCGAACAAGGTAATTTGCCCCTGGTCGTCCGGCGGTACGGTCAGGTCGAAATCCCCTTTGGGCAAGGCATCCCCACAGGTAAACATGAACTGGCCATTGGCCAGGACCAGGGCGCACAAGGGAATGCTATCGAGGATGATCGAGCCTGTGATCCTGAACCCGCCACGGGGCGCCGTGGTGAGGGTGTGGATCGCGACCGTCGGGGCCACACAAACCGGGGTGGCAATGAAACCATGGAAACTCGAGCCATCCCAGTACCGACCCGTCACCTGTCCGCTATCGTTGATGCTGACAGGCTCGGGGGCAGTGGTACCTGGAACATCGAGGGTCGTAAACGTGCCGCCGCTGTACACGAAACCATGATATCTAGCATCCCTGTAAGTGCCCGCCACCTGGCCGCTCGCGTTGATGCTGGTAGCACTGGTCGCGATGCCACCCGGAACATCGAGGGTCGTGAACGTGCCGCCGCTGTATATGAAACCATGGCAATCCTGAGAGCCGCGGCTGCTTGCAACATTGCAGTAAGTGCCCGCCACCTGGCCGCTGTCATTGATGCTGTTGGGGTAAATGCCGCCAGCGGCGCCCGGAACATCGAGGGTCGTGAACGTGCCGTTGCTGTATAAAAAACCATGAAAATGCGAGCCATCGTAGTAACTACCCGTCACCTGTCCGCTCGCATTGATGCTTTTAGCATCGGTCCGAACAGCATTTGGGACATCGAGGGTCGTAAACGTGCCGCCGCTGTACACGAAGCTATGCTGACGCCAGTTAGCGGAGTAATCACCCGCCACCTGTCCGCTCGCGTTGATGCTGACAGCCCAGGTGCTAGTGGCACCCGGAACATCGAGGGTCGTGAACGTGCCGTTGCTGTACACGAAGCCATGTCCACCCGAGCCATCTGAGTAAAAACCTGCCACCTGGCCACTCGCGTTGATGCTGGAGGGGAAGGTGCCGAAAGTAGCGCCCGGGACATCGAAGGTCGTGAAACTATACGTTGCGGCATGAACTTTATGGGCCACCAGACTCGTGAACAGGAATACACTCAGTACAGTTAGGATTGCCGATATTCTTTTGGTACTCATGGAAAATCCCTCCTCACTGAACGTCAAATTGGCTATTAACCAAGTAATCAGAGCGCGATCCGTCGAATCACCAGATTCTCCAAATCCTTGCGGCCCACGCCCATCTCGTGGGCGATGCCAATATAGCCCACTGCGTCCGGCTCCAGACCAAATAACTTGGCCGCCGCCGCGTCCGCCGTCACCAGATCGGTCGAGAGCAACAGCGACCGCATATTCGCGACATCCGCCGCCGACACCCCGCGCGGCCCGTGGCGCATCAGCACGTTGTAGGCGTCTACCACGTTCAGATCAGGCTTGCGGTAGCTGGCGAAATCGGCGATGCACTGGTGCAAGTTGTTGGCGTGCCACTCGCCGCGATCCCAGACCACGCCCATCAGGTTCTTCATCGCCATCGTCAACGTGGCCCCGCCGTGGCTCTTGAGCACCGGAACGTTGATCAGCACGTCGGCTTGCAACACCAGTTCATGCTCCTTGGCCTCATGCAACCGGCGGCCCTTGGGCACCGCGACCGTCTGGAAATAGCCCTCGCTGTTGCCCGGCGCCAGCTTGCCGCCGGCGTCCTTCACCGCTTGCTCAATGCCACTGGTCCGGTAGCTGTCGCGCCAGCCGTCGCAGGTGTGATCGAACACGTACACCTCTTTCGCGCCGGCTTGCAGGCAATGTTCGACGATGCGGCGAACCAGGCGCGGGTTGGTGTTGGCGGCCCGCTCCGGCGCTACATTCCAGCCGATATTGGGTTTGACCACCACGGTCTGGCCCTTCTTGACGAAGCGCCCCATCCCGCCCAGGGCTTGAATGCCGCTGTCGAACAGCGCCTCCGGCTCGCCGTTTCTGACCGCTGCCAGATCGGGTGGGCCAGCGGCGGTTTCGCCCGCATGGCCCATGCGGCCAACTCCCCCCAGCGCCAGACCAGCGCCGGTCCACACCCCCGCGCCGAGGGCTTTAAGCACGGTTCTACGTTGCATGGCAGGCTTCCTCCACAGGCGGCCGGAGAGGTGCTCTCCAAGGCCAAACCACCCCGGCGCTTCGCGTCACCCCTCCTTAGGCCAAGGAGGGGAATCATAGGGACCGACTCAAAACCGGAAGCGCCGCAGGATGGTGAGCGACGACAACGCGCCGACCAGCTTGTGGTCCGATCCCACCACTGGCAGGCGCAGATACCCCTCCGACAGCAGTTTCAGGGCATCGAGCAACGGTGCTTCCGGATCCACCGTCGGATGGGCGTTGGCAAAGTCGCCCACCTTGCGGTGCAGGTGGGGAAGCAGGCGGTTGTCCACGTCGGCGGCGCCTTCCTTTTCGGCGTCGTCCGGCAACTGGGGTTCCGACGGCATCAGCATCTTGGAGAAGGTGAACGAGGTGATGGTGCCGATAAATTCGCCCCGTTCGTTGACCACCAGCAAATCCTGCATGTGTTTGCTGACCATCAGGGCCAGCGCTTCCGACAGCGGCGCCGTGTCGTAAACGACCGTGGGCGAGGTCAACATGTAATGTTTGCACTTCATTCTGGGTTTCTCCTGGTTGCGTGCCCCACGAAAGCGCGTCCCACGCACCATCGCGGGAATGGAAACGGATGGCCACAACCACCGTCCTCCCCGTTGTCGCCCCCACGTGGGGGCGGACCCGAGAATTGCCGGATTCGCGACGCCTCGATTGAGGTATTATTAACCAAATGTGCGCAGACTGTTCATGATCTTGGTGCATCGAAAATTCCACCGGGTCGTTCCCAATCACTCCAACCTTAAAGGCAAAATCTTAATGACTGTGGCAATCATATCGCTGGTGGCTGGCCTGCTCGGTTTGGCTGCCGCCGCGATGCTGTACCGCTGGATCGTCCAGCAATCCGCTGGCGACCAACTCATGGGCTCGATCGCCGATGAGATCCATCTGGGCGCCATGACCTATTTGCGGGCGCAATACACCAAGATCGGCATCTTTGCCCTGGTGGTGGCGATGCTGCTGTCCATGCAGCATGGCTTTGGCACCAGCGTGGCGTTCCTGATGGGCGCGCTGACCTCCGCGCTGGCCGGCCTGGTCGGGATGCAGGCGGCCACCAAGGCCAACGTTCGCACTACCGCGGCGGCGCGCGAAAGCGGCGCGGGCGCGGCGCTGCTAATGACCTTCAACGGCGGCGCGGTGATGGGTCTGGCCGTGGCCAGCTTCGGGCTACTGGGTCTGGGCCTGCTGTTCTTCTTTCTGTCCGCCAACTTCGCCGTCGATCCCAGCTCGGCGTCCACCATCTGGGGCTTCTCGATGGGCGCCTCGTCGATTGCCCTGTTTGCCCGGGTCGGCGGCGGCATCTTCACCAAGGCGGCCGATGTCGGCTCCGATCTGGTCGGCAAGATCGAGGCCGGTATTCCCGAAGACGATCCCCGCAACCCTGGGGTGATCGCCGACAACGTCGGCGACAACGTCGGCGACATCGCCGGCATGGGTGCCGACATCTACGAATCCTATGTCGGGGCCATGGTGGCGGCCATCACCTTGGCGGCGACCACCGCCGCCGCCGATCTGACTCATTACTTCGGTAATGGCGTCAGCCGCCCGATGTTGCTGGCGCTGCCACTGGTGCTGGCGACCATCGGCCTGGTGTCCTCGCTGGTCGGTATTTACGGCATGTCCGCCTTCAGGAAACAGGGACCGGAGCGGGCGCTGGCGATTTCCGAGTTCAGCGCCGCCGGGCTGTTTCTGTTGCTGACCCTGCTGACGATGATGATCTTCGGCTACGGCTGGCCGCTGTTCTCCGCGATCATCGCCGGCAATCTGGCCGGCATCGCCATCGGCCGGGCGGCCTGGTACTACACTTCCTCCAAGCCGGTCACGCGGATCGTCGAATCGTGCAAGACCGGGCCGGCAACCAACATCATCACCGGCCTCGCCGTGGGGATGGAGAGCTGCGCGGTGCCGATCCTGGTGATTGTCGCGGCGATCTTCGTCGCCTACCAGACCGCCGGTCAGTATGGCATCGCGATTTCTGCAGTGGGCATGTTGGCCACCGCCGGCGTAACCATGACCATCGACGCTTCCGGGCCGATTTCCGACAACGCCGGCGGCATCGCCGAAATGTCGCACCAGCCGCCCGAAGTCCGCGCCATCACCGATCATCTCGACGCCATCGGCAACACCACCGCCGCCACCGGCAAGGGTTTCGCCATCGGTTCGGCGGCGCTCACCGCGCTGGCGCTGTTCGTCGCCTACAAGGAAGCGGTCGAACTGGCGCTCGGCCACGCGCTGCCAATGGAAATTACCGATCCCCGGGTGGTGATCGGCGTGCTGCTGGGCGGCATGGTGGTGATCCTGGCTGCGGCGATGACCATGAGTTCGGTGGGCCGGGCGGCGATGGAAATGGTCACCGAGATTCGCCGTCAGTTCCGCGAAATCCCCGGCCTGCTGCAAGGCACCGCCAAGCCCGATACCGCCCGCTGCGTGGCGATCTCGACCGACGCGGCGCTGCGCGAAATGGTCCCGCCGGGAATGCTGGCCGTGCTGGCGCCGGTGATCATCGGTTTCTTTCTGGGGCCGGTCGCGCTGGGCGGCATGCTGCTCGGGTCGATGCTCACCGGCGTGGTCATGGCGCTGTTGATGGCTAATGCCGGCGGCGCCTGGGACAACGCCAAGAAGGCCATCGAAGGCGGCGCGCTCAAGGGCGAGCGCAAGGGCGGCGACGCGCACGCGGCGGCGGTAATCGGCGATACCGTGGGCGATCCGTTCAAGGACACCAGCGGCCCAGCCATGAACATCCTGATCAAGCTGCTGTCGATCGTTTCGCTGATTCTGGTGCCGTTCATCACCTGAGGCAGGGTTTCCCTCTCTCACCCCCTTCAAGACATGGCGGCCTGGAGAGATCGAACTCCAGCCGTGACTTGCCATCGATGGATAACTGGGTGAGTGAGTAGCCGCATTGGGCAATCCGGCCAGCCTCGTGCGAGGCTGGCCGCCTGCCGATCTAGAACCGGGTGTGAATGATGGCCTGCTCAACTCATCCCTATCATTCTGGCGTCTGGTAACTCGGGGTGAAGCTGGGGAGGTACATCATGATGCGGAAGAAGATATTGCAAGCGGGACTCTACTGGGCGAACCCGGATCGCCAAACGCCACCCCGCGGCGTGCGGCAAGCCCGTGCGCCGGTCAGAAAGGACTCTTCAAAAGGATGCTTCCGTGCCAGCTTCAATCGCCGCCAGCACCTCGGCAGCGTGGCCGTCGGCTTTGACCTTGCGCCATTCCCGGCGCAGCACGCCCTGTTCGTCGATGAGGAAGGTGCTGCGTTCCACCCCCAGCGATTCCCTGCCGTACATTTTCTTGAGTTTCAGCACGTCGAATAGCCGACACAGGGTTTCATCGGTGTCGGCGAGCAGATGGAACGGAAACCCCTGCTTGGCGCGGAAGTTTTCATGGCTGCGCGGGCTATCGCGCGACACTCCAAAAATCACCGTGTTCAGCGCCACGAACCGGTCGGATAAATCCCGGAACTGCTGGCCTTCGACGGTGCAGCCGGGTGTGCTGTCTTTGGGGTAGAAATACAGCACCAGTCGCCGGCCGCGCAGTTCGGACAGCCGCACGGTTTGGTCGCCAGTGGCGGTGGCGCTGAAGTCGGGCACGGGTTGTCCCACGCGGATATCCATACTGGCTACCCTTTGATCGGCTCCATCACCGCATCCAGATTCAGGTCGTCGCAGAAATCTAGGAACTCCTCGCGCAACAGGGCGATGTGAGTGTTGGCCGGGATACCGATGGCCAGGTTGACCGAGAACATCGGCGTGCCGGTATGCGGCGCGCTGTAGCTGCGGGTCACCATGTCCTCGATGTTGATCGAGCGGCTGGCGAAGAAGCCGGCCAGGTGATGGACGATGCCCGGCTGGTTGACCGCCACCACCTCCACCGCATAGGGCAGCGCGTCGCCCGCCGGGGTGCGGCCCTCGGTGCGCTTGGTGACAATCGTCATGTTCAGCGCCTGTTCCAGCCGCTTGAGCTGCATTTCCAGCTTGGTCAGGGTGTTCCAGTTGCCTTGCACCAGCAGCAGGATGGCGAACTCGCCACCCAATACGGTCATGCGGCTGTCTACAATGCCGCAATCGCAGTCCAGAATCACCCGGGACAGCTCGTTGACCAGACCGGGACGATCTTCACCCAGGGCGGAAACGACCAGATAGTTTTTCACGGACGGAGCTTCCTGACAGGCCAATGGACGGGAATCGCACCGCGCCAGTGTACAGGCATCCAACCAGGGTGAAAACCGCCTCGGTGGGCGCTTGTCAAGCCCGCCCGGTATCCGTACCATGCGGCGATTGCGGGCAAAGTAGAGAGCATAAGACCATGTTTCGTGGCAGTATGGTGGCGGTCGTGACGCCGATGAAAGCAGACGGCGCGCTGGATTTCGAGGCGCTGGCGCGGTTGGTGGAGTTTCACATTGAAAGTGGCACCGATGCCATCATTGCCGTCGGCACCACCGGAGAGTCGGCGACGGTGGATTTCGAGGAGCACATCCGGGTGGTGCGCCGGGTGGTGGAGTTGGTCAAGAGCCGGATTCCGGTTATCGCGGGCACCGGTGCCAATTCGACCACCGAGGCCTTGCATCTGACCCGGCGTTCGATGCAGGCCGGCGCCGACGCCTGCCTGCTGGTCACGCCCTATTACAACAAGCCGACTCAGGAAGGTCTGTACCGGCATTACAAGCTGATCGCCGACAGCGTGGCGATCCCGCAGATTCTCTATAACGTGCCGGGCCGCACCGCTTGCGACCTCAAGCCGGAGACGGTCGAGCGGTTGGCCGATATTCCCAACATCATCGGCATCAAGGAAGCCAGCACCCTCGAACGCATCCAGGAACTGGTGCGCCGCCTGGGCGACCGTCTGGATGTTTGCAGTGGCGATGATGGTATTGCCGCCGAGGCGATACTCGGCGGCGCCAAGGGCGTGATCTCGGTGACGGCCAATGTCGCGCCGCGTCTGATGCACGAGATGGCCGCCGCCGCGCTGGCCGGCGACCGCGCCCGGGCCGAGGCCCTCAACGCACGGCTGGCCGGCTTGCACCAGGCGTTGTTTCTCGAATCCAACCCGATCCCGGTGAAATGGGCGGTCCACCAGTTGGGCCTGATTCCGCCGGGCATTCGCCTGCCGCTGACGCCATTGTCCGAGTCCCTTCAGCCGGCGGTGCTCGAGGCGATGCGACAGGCCGGAGTGATCTGATCAACCATGACGACACGCTTTCCCTCTCCCTCGTGGCGCGCCACGATACTGGTCGCGGCGCTGACGGCGCTGACGGCCTGCTCCACCAACTTCGATACCCTGCTGCCAGACCGGCGGCCGGACTACCGCCAGAGCAAGGCGGCGCAAACGCTCGAAGTGCCGCCGGATCTGACCTCATCCACCATCGACGACACCTTGGTGGTGCCGGAGATCAATCCGGCCGGCTCGGCCAGCCTGTCGGCCTACGCTGGCGAGCGCGGGGGTTCGCGGCAGCCCCAGGCCAGGAAAACCGAAGCGGCGGTGTTGCCGCCGCAACCGGGCATCACTTTGCAACAGGACGGTAACCAGCGCTGGCTGGTGGTGGCGGCGCCGGCCGATCAGGTCTGGCCCAAGGTTCGCGAGTTCTGGACCAGCAACGGTTTTGCCCTGAAACGCGATGACCCCACCATCGGCATCATGGAAACCGACTGGGTGGAGAACCGCGCGGACATTCCCCAGGACGGTCTGCGCGCTGTCCTGAAAAAGTATCTGGACATCCTCTATTCGGCGCCCACCCGCGACCGGTTCCGGGTACGGCTGGAGCGCGGCGCCGACGGTAAGGACACCGCGGTTTACCTGACCCACTCCGGCGTGGAAGAGGTCGCGGTGGGTGGCACGACCGCCAGCGCCAGCAACGCTTACATCTGGCAGCGACGACCGTCGAATCCGGAACTGGAAGCCGAGATGCTCAACCGGCTGACGGTTTATCTGGGCGCGGCGGAGAAGCGCGCCGAGGTACGGCAGGCCAAGACAGGGACGACGCCGGCGGGGCCGCGCGTGCGCCTGGTCGAGCAGGGCGGCGAGAGCCAACTCATCATCAGCGAAGATTATTCCCGCGCCTGGCGGCTGGTGGGCTTGGCGTTGGATGGCAGCAATTACGCGGTGGAGGAGCAGAACCGCAGCCAGGGCCTGTATGTGGTCGAGTACCGCGATCCGGAAAAGGAGAACCAGAAACCGGGTGACGAAGGGTGGTTGTCCAAGCTGGCGTTCTGGCGCGGCAAGCCGGACGCGCCGCCGCCGGGAACCCGTTATCGAGTCCGCTTGTCCGGTCAGAGCCAGCAGACGGTGGTGGTGGCGCGCGGCGCCAGCGACCAGCCCGACAGTTCGGCCGGCGCTCGGCAGGTGCTGGAAACCTTGCAGCAAGCCATCAAGTAGCCTGGAATCCGGTTCGGTCCATCGCCAGCGATGGACCGTTCCTCCGGGTCGCTACCGACACTCCCCATGAACGCGCGCATCCGGCGGTTGCCGCCACAACTGGTCAGCCAGATCGCCGCCGGCGAGGTGGTCGAACGTCCGGCATCGGTGGTCAAGGAACTGCTGGAAAACAGCTTGGACGCCGGCGCGACCCGCGTCACGGTCGAGGTGGAGCAGGGCGGCGCCCGGCTGATCCGGGTGCGCGACAATGGCTCCGGCATCCATCCCGACGATCTGGCACTGGCGCTCGCCCGTCACGCTACCAGCAAAATCGCCAGCTTCGACGATCTCCAGCATGTTGCCAGCCTGGGCTTTCGCGGCGAGGCGTTGCCCAGCATCGCCTCGGTGGCGCGGCTGACTCTGACTGCCCGCGTAGCCGGTCAGGGCACCGGTTGGCGGGTGACCGGCGATGGCGGCGACACGGTTGGCGAACCCTTGCCGGCGCCGCATCCGGTCGGGACCACGGTGGAGGTGCGCGATCTGTTCTTCAACGTCCCGGCCCGCCGCAAGTTCATGCGTGGCGAGCGCACCGAATTCGGCCACATCGAGGACAATATTATCCGGCTGGCTTTGAGCCGGTTCGCGGTCGGTTTCGGTCTGTGGCATAACCAGCGGGTAGCGCTGGATCTGGAACCCGCCGCCAGCGAGGAGGCCCGAACCCGACGGGTGGCGGAACTGCTCGGTCGCGAGTTTGCCGCCACCAACGTATTCCTGGACCATGCCGAAACCGGGCTGCGGCTGTGGGGCTGGCTCGGCCTGCCAGCGGTCGCGCGCGCCCAGCCGGACCAGCAATATTTCTTCGTCAACGGTCGGCCGGTGCGGGACCGGACTCTCGCCCACGCCGTGCGGCAGGCTTTTCAGGACGTGCTTCCCCAAGGGCGCCATCCGGTGCTGGCGCTGCATCTGGAACTGGAATCGGCGGCGCTGGACGTCAACGTCCATCCCGCCAAGCATGAAGTACGGTTTCGGGAGTCATCACTGATCCACGCTTTCGTCCACCGGAACCTGCGAGCGGCGCTGGCGGACGCACGGCCCGGCGTCGCGCCGACGCCGGTATTTCGGCCCGGCGAACGGCTGTGGCCGGCGAGCGGATTCACCGGTGGGCCGGGCGGCGGCGCGGAGGCCCGGCAATCAGGGTTGCCGTTTGGGGTGGGCGAGCGCTTGGCGGTGTATGGCCAGCTTCATGCATCGCCGCCGGCGGTGGAGGCCGCGCCCACCGCCATCCCGCTGGATGTGGGCGCCGAACCACCGCCGCTGGGCTACGCGCTGGCGCAATTGCACGGCTGCTACGTGTTGGCCGAGAACCCCGCCGGGCTGGTGGTGGTGGACATGCATGCCGCCCACGAGCGCATCTTGTACGAGCGCTTGAAAACGGCGCTGGCGCAAGGCGGCGTCCAGACCCAGGCCCTGTTGGTTCCCGTAACGTTCGTGGTCGGGCCACGCGAGCGCCAGTGGGTCGAGGAGCACGGCGCGCTGTTCGCCCAAGCCGGGCTGGACGTGGCGGCGCTGGGGCCGGAGACCGTGGCGGTGCGGCACATTCCGGCGCTGCTGGCCGGACTGGACATCGCCGGGCTGGTGCGCGACATGCTGGCCGATCTGGCAACGCACGAGGCCAGCGACCGTTCGGAGCGGGCCATTCTGGATCTGCTGGCCAGTTTGGCTTGTCACAGCGCGGTGCGCGCCAACCGGCCGCTCAATCTGCTGGAAATGAACGCTCTGCTGCGCGACATGGAGCGCACCGACCATGGCAGTCAGTGCAATCACGGTCGGCCGACCTGGGCGCAGTTGACGCTGGATGAACTGGATCGGCTGTTCCGGCGCGGACGATGACCGCAACCGATCCACGCCCGCCGGTGCTGTTCCTGATGGGGCCGACCGCGTCCGGCAAGACCGCGCTGGCGGTGGAGTTGGTCCGTCGCTTGCCGTTCGAGATCGTCAGCGTGGATTCGGCGCTGGTTTACCGGGAGATGGATATCGGCACCGCCAAGCCCGATTGGGAAACCCGCCGTATCGCCCCCCATCGCCTGGTGGATATCCTCGACCCGGCCGAAGCCTATTCCGCCGGTCAGTTCCGAACCGACGCCTTGCGCGCGATCGCCGCGATTCAGGCCGTGGGCCATGTTCCACTGCTGGTCGGTGGGACGATGCTCTATTTTCGCGCGCTGGAACGGGGACTGGCGGAATTGCCATCCGCCGATCCCGCCATCCGCGCCCGGCTGGCGGCGGAACTGGCCGAGCAGGGCAGCGCGGTCTTGCACGCCCGGCTGGCGTGGCTCGATCCGGCGGCGGCGGCGCGTATCCATCCGCACGATCCGCAACGGATTCAGCGGGCGCTCGAAGTACATGAACTCACCGGCCGATCATTGACGGAACTTTGCGCCCATCCGCGTAACGAATCTTTGCCCTTCCGCATCGTCAAGCTGATCGTGGCGCCGGCGGATCGGCGCGCGTTGCACGAGCGGATCGAACGCCGGTTCAGGATGATGCTGGAACAAGGTTTCGTCGCCGAGGTGGAACGCCTGCGCGCCCGTGGCGACCTTGGCGCGGACAAACCGGCGATGCGGGCAGTCGGTTACCGGCAGGTCTGGGCCTATCTGGATGGCGCGCTGGATCGCGCGGCGATGGCGGAGCGCGGCATTGTGGCCACCCGCCAGTTCGCCAAGCGGCAACTGACTTGGCTGCGCGCGGAATCAAAAGCGTCCTGGCTGGACGTTAATGAAAATCGCCGGTTGGATCAAACCATTGCCCACCTGCGTGAGCAGGGGTTTTTTCCGAACATGCCAGAGTGCTTATGTTAAAATGCAAACGCTTCGGGTCGACCGCCATGCCTGTTCATGAGATGGCGGCGCGCTGTGCAATCTTGAATATTCCCGCGGGCCACACATCATGGGAAGCGATGAGCCGGCCATCCGGCGGAATGCCTTGGGGGCAGGCACGCATTTTGCAATGCGTCAACCTGTTTTTTGAGTTTTTAGCGAGCATTTTCTCGATGTGTTTTCCCAAGCCTTATAACAACAGGGGAGAATCATGATGGCAAAAGGTCATTCCCTCCAGGAACCGTTTCTGAACGCCTTGCGCAAGGAAAGGATTCCGGTTTCGGTCTATCTGGTGAACGGTATCAAGTTGCAGGGGCAAATCGAATCCTTCGATCAATTCGTGGTGTTGCTCAAGAACAGTGTCAGCCAGATGATTTACAAGCACGCCATTTCCACGGTTGTACCGGTTCGCAACGTGCGGTTGAATCTGGCGACGGACGACAACGGCGTCGGCGGCGAGCAACCCTGACGAGCACGGTCGGAAGCGGAGGCGGCGGTTTGTTCGAGCGTCCGCGCGGTGGCGAGCACGCTGTTCTGGTGCGTCTGCTGCTGGATCGAACTGAAGATGCTCTGGATTCCGCCGAATTTCGAGAGCTGGCCGCGTCGGCGGGCGCCGAGTGCGTGGCCCTGATTACCGGACGCCGGCAAGCTCCGGATCCACGCCTGTTCGTCGGCAGTGGCAAGGCCGAGGAGATTCGCGCGGCGGTCGAGGAGAGTGGGGCGGAGCTGGCCCTCTTCGACCATTCCCTGTCGCCGAGCCAGGAGCGCAATCTGGAAGCCTTCCTGAAGTGCCGCGTGGTGGATCGCACCGGCCTGATTCTGGATATCTTCGCCCAGCGGGCGCGCAGTTTCGAAGGCAAACTGCAAGTGGAACTGGCGCAATTGCGCCATTTGGCTACCCGATTGGTGCGCGGCTGGACTCACTTGGAACGGCAGCGGGGCGGTATCGGCCTGCGTGGTCCCGGCGAAACCCAGTTGGAAACCGACCGGCGCCTGCTGGCCGACCGCATCCGACAGATTCGCCTGCGGTTGGATCGGGTCGAGCGGCAGCGCGAACAGGGACGGCGGGCGCGGCGCAAGGCCGATCTGCCGACGGTCTCGCTGGTGGGCTACACCAACGCCGGGAAATCCACCCTGTTCAATGCCTTGACCCAGGCAGGCGTTTACGCGGCCGACCTGTTGTTCGCCACGCTGGATCCGACCTTGCGACGGCTGGATTTGCCAGGCGCGGAGCCGGTGGTGCTGGCCGATACGGTGGGGTTCATCAACCGCCTGCCCCACGAGCTGGTGGCGGCATTTCGCGCCACCCTGCGGGAAACCTGCGAGGCCAGCCTGTTGTTGCATGTGATTGACGCCAGCCATCCCGACCGGGACGCGGTGATTGAGCAGGTCGAGGCGGTGTTGGCGGAAATCGGCGCGGCCGAAGTGCCGCGATTGCTGGTGTTCAACAAGATTGATCTGAGCGGCGAGCCGTCCCGGATGGAGCGCGCCGCCGATGGCCAGGCGCGCGCCGTTTGGTTGTCGGCGACGACTGGCGCTGGAACCGAGCTGTTGATGGCTGCGCTGACCGAACGGTTGCGGGGCGACGCCGTTCATGGCTGGTTGTGCTTGCCGCCGACGGCCGCCCGGTTACGGTCCCGGCTGTTCGGCTTGGGGGCGGTGGTGGCCGAGCGGACCGGCCCGGAGGGCGAATGCTTGATTGAAGTGCGCACGTCGCGCGGTAATGTGGATCTGCTGTATCGCCAGGATGGCCTGCGGCCGGAATGGGTGCGTTCGGGTTTTGAAATCCCAGTGGTGTGAACGGTGCTAAGACGAAATTTGGGGTACGACATGGCCTGGAATGAACCGGGAGGCGGTAACCGCGATCCCTGGAGTGGAGGCGGTCGCGATCAGGGACCGCCCGATCTGGATGAGGTCATCCGCAAGTTGTCGGACAAGTTCGGCGCCTTGCTGGGCGGCCGGCGCGGTGGAAACAGCGGTGGCGGCGGCGGCGCGGCCGGTTCGGGGGGTTCGGGTTCGAGCTTCGCCGGCATCGGCCTGGTGGTCGGCGTCATCGCGGTGATCGGCTGGCTGATCGCCAGCATCTACATCGTGAACGAAGGCGAACGCGGCGTGGTGCTGCGGTTTGGGCGTTATCTGGAAACCACCATGCCCGGTCCGCATCTGCGGCTGTTCCCGATTGATCGGGTGGAGATCGTCAATCTCGAACAGCGCCGCTTCCGGGAAATCGGCTACCGCTCCGGCGCGACCGGCGCGCGGCAACCGGCGGTGCGCACGATGCCGAAGGAGGCGTTGATGCTGACCCAGGACGAGAACATCGTGGATATGCGGATGGCGGTGCAATACCAGATCAGCGATCCCTACGCCTATCTGTTCAACGTGCTCGATCCGGAGGGTGTACTGGTGCAGGTGGTCGAGAGCGCCGCCCGCGAAACCATCGGCAAGAGCACCATGGATTTCGTCCTGACCGAGGGTCGCAGTACCATCGTGGCCGATATCAAGACCCTGAGCCAGCGAATTCTGGATAGCTACGGCCCCGAGTCGGAGTCAGCCAAGGCTTCCGCCCCCGGTAAAGAGGGAGGATCATCAATCAGCAGCAAGGGCGCCGGTCTGCAAATCGTGACCGTCGTGCTCCAGGACGCCCAACCGCCCGAAGAGGTGCAAGACGCCTTCGCCGATGTCATCAAGGCGCGCGAGGACGAGCAGCGGCTGAAGAACGAGGCCCAGGCTTACGCCAACGAGGTGATCCCCCGGGCGAGCGGCCAGTCGGCGCGGCGCTTGCAGGAGGCAGCGGCCTACAAGGAACAGGTCATCGCCGAAGCCCAGGGTGAAACCAGCCGGTTTGAGCAACTGTTGGCGGCCTACCAGCGGGCGCCGGACGTGACCCGCGAACGGCTGTATCTGGAAACCATGGAGGCCGTGTTATCGCGGGCTAGCAAGGTTTTGGTGGATGTGAAGGGAACCAATAACCTGCTGTACCTGCCGCTGGATCGCCTGCTCAAGTCTGGAGAAGCCCCGGAGGCGGGTAGCGCGCGGCTGGGTGGCGCCTCGCTGGCCGAGCCGTTGCCGGCTGCTTCGACCACGGCCGATGACAATGCGGCGGCCAGCCGCTTGCGCGATCTGAATCGCAACCGGGAGGTACGCTGATGGCCCTGGCGCGATGGCCGATGTCCCGTAACGTGTCGTTGGGCGCGCTTGGCGCCGTGGTGGCGCTGCTGGCGATGTCCCTGTTCACGGTGGACGAAACCCAAACGGCTCTCCGATTCCAGTTGGGCGAGATCGTCGAGGCCAACTACAAGCCGGGCCTGCACTGGAAATGGCCGCTGATCAACAATATTCGCAAATTCGACCGGCGCTTGCAGACCCTGGACACCGAGCCGGAACGGTTTCTGACCGCCGAGAAGAAGAACGTGATCGTGGATTCCTTCGCCATGTGGCGGATCGAGGATGCGCTGCGGTTCTATACGGCGGTGGGTGGCGATCCGACCCAAGCTAACGTGCGGCTCGATCAGATCGTCAAGGACGGCCTGCGTAGCGAGTTCAGCAAACGCAAGATTCAGGAAGTGCTATCGGCCGATCGCGACCAGATCATGAAAACCTTGAGCCAACTGCTTAGGGAACAGGCCAAGCTACTGGGTATCGCCGCCGTGGACGTGCGGATCAAGCGTATTGATCTGCCGGCGGATGTGAGCAATTCGGTATTCAGCCGGATGAAGGCCGAGCGGTTGCGGGATGCCAAGGAATTCCGTTCCCGTGGCGCCCAGGAGGCCGAGGGTATCCGCGCCAATGCCGATCGTGCGAGCACGGTGATTCTGGCCGAGGCCTACCGCGATGCCGAGCGACAGCGCGGCGAGGGTGACGCCCAGGCCACCGATATCTATTCCCAGGCCTACGGCAAGAACCCGGATTTCTACAGTTTCCATCGCAGTCTGTCGGCCTATCGGCGCAGTTTCGACGCCAAGGACGACGTGCTGGTGTTGCAACCGGATTTCCAGTTCTTCCGATACTTCAACAAGGCCCAATGAACGTGGCCCGCCGGATGTGCGCCGGTGTGGCGTCGAACCCCGGATGCCGTCATGTGGGATGAACTGCTGGCGGCGTTCGGGTTGATGCTGGTGCTGGAAGGCGTGCTGCCGTTCCTCAGCCCGCACGCCCTGCGCCAGACCCTGTTGCAAATGGCCAAACTGGAGGACCGCGCGCTGCGGTTCGCCGGCTTGGCCAGCATGGCGCTGGGATTGCTGGTGCTGTATTTTTTCCGCTAAAGCCTCCCCCCTGGGTCCGTTCGCTACCCTCCCTTCCCGATTCGCAAGCCATCCCCATGACCGCCGAAGACCGCTGGCTGTTGCCTGAAGGCATCGAAGAAATCCTGCCTCCCACCGCTGGCCGGCTGGAGCAGTTGCGCCGCCGGTTGCTGGACCTGTACGCAAGCTGGGGTTACGAACTGGTGATTCCGCCGCTGATCGAGTTTCTGGAGTCGCTGCTGACCGGCACCGGCAATGACCTGGAGTTACAGACCTTCAAGCTAACCGACCAGTTGAGTGGTCGGATGATGGGGGTGCGCGCCGACCTGACACCGCAGGTAGCGCGGATCGATGCCCATTTGCTCAAGCGCGACGGGCCAACCCGGCTGTGCTACATGGGTCCGGTGCTGCGTACCCGCACCGACGGCTTCGGTGGTTCCCGCAGCCCGTATCAGGCCGGCGTGGAACTGTACGGCCATCGCGGGCATGAGAGCGATCTGGAAGTGCTGACGCTGATGCTGGAAACCCTGGCGGTGGCGGGTGTCGGCGAGGCGCATCTGGATTTGGCGCATGTAACGATCTTCCGCGAACTGGCGCGGCGGGCTGATCTCGACCGGGAACGCGAGGCTCTGCTGTTCGATGCCTTGCAGCGCAAGGCGCTGCCGGAGATTCGCCAGCAACTGGCGGCCTGGGCGCCGCCGGCGCCGTGCGGCGAACTGCTGCTGGCGCTGGCCGAACTGAACGGGGGTCCGGAGGTGCTGGACGAGGCCGGGATACGGTTGGCCAGCGCTGGTTCGGCTGTGCTGGATGCGTTGGCGACGCTGCGGCGACTGATCGACGCCTTGCGGCGCCAGTGGCCGGAGCTGCCGATTCATGTGGATCTGGCCGAACTGCGGGGCTACCACTACCACACCGGCGTGGTGTTCGCCGCTTATATGCCGGGACAGGGGCAGGCGGTGGCGCAGGGTGGCCGTTACGACGAGATCGGCCAAGTGTTCGGCCGAGCCCGGCCGGCGACGGGCTTCAGCACCGATTTGGCGACCCTGCTGCTCTTGGGTTCGACGCCAGAACTGGCCGGCGCGGGCATTTACGCGCCGGCGGTCGCGGACGCCGCGCTGGACCGGCGCGTGGCCGAATTGCGCAGTCGGGGCGAACGGGTGATTCGGGAACTGCCCGGCGCGGTGGTGGCGCCGAATGATTTGGGCTGCGACCGAGTTCTGGCGCAACGGGAGGGGGAGTGGGTCGTGGTCCCGTTGCTATTTAAGGCGCACCTTGCCCCTTGAGAGAGAGGGATGGGGGGTGAGAGGTGAAACAGGAAGCTGACATGGGTAAAAATGTAGTCGTCATTGGCGCGCAATGGGGCGACGAGGGCAAGGGCAAGATCGTGGACCTGCTCACCGAGAACGCGGTGGCGGTGGTGCGGTTCCAGGGCGGGCACAACGCCGGCCATACCCTGGTGATCGGTGGCCAGAAGACCGTGCTGCATCTGATTCCCTCGGGCATCCTGCGCGCCGGCGTACAGTGCCTGATCGGCAACGGCGTGGTGTTGTCGCCAGCGGCGCTGTTGACCGAGATTGACGAACTGGAAAGTCGGGGCGTGGCGGTGATGGCGCGGTTGCGGGTCAGCGAGGCCTGTCCGTTGATCCTGCCCTATCACGTCGCGTTGGATCAGGCCCGCGAGAAGGCGCGCGGCGAACGGGCTATCGGCACCACCGGGCGCGGCATCGGACCAGCCTACGAAGACAAGGTAGCGCGGCGGGCGGTGCGGCTGGCCGATCTGTTCCACCGAGAGCGCTTCGCCGCCAAGCTGGGCGAGGTGCTGGATTTCCACAACTTCGTGTTGCAGCGTTACTTTCAGACCGATCCGGTCGATTTCCAGAAAGTCCTCGACGAGACGCTGGTCATGGCCGAACGCTTGCGGCCGCTGGCGGCGGATGTCACCGCACTGCTGGATGCTCACCGCCGGCGCGGCGACAACGTGCTGTTCGAGGGCGCACAGGGCGCGATGCTCGACATCGACCACGGCACCTATCCCTACGTCACCTCCTCCAACACCACCGCCGGCGGCGCGGCGACAGGCACCGGCCTGGGGCCGCGTTATCTGGATTACGTGTTGGGAATCACCAAAGCCTACACCACGCGGGTCGGCGGCGGGCCGTTCCCAACTGAATTGTTTGACGAGACCGGCGAATATCTGGCCGAGCGCGGCCACGAGTTCGGTTCAACCACTGGTCGGCGGCGGCGCTGCGGTTGGTTCGACGCAGTGGCCCTGCGCCGTTCCATTTTGAACAACAGCGTTTCAGGATTGTGCGTGACCAAGCTGGATGTGCTGGACGGTCTGGACAGCATCCAGATGTGCGTGGGCTACCAGTGCGGGCCGGAGCGGCTGGACGACGCGCCGCTGGGCGCCGAGGCATTGGCGGCCTGCGAGCCGATCTATGAGGAGATGCCGGGCTGGCGGGATTCCACCTTGGGGGTGCGCCGTTACGAGGACTTGCCGTCCGCCGCGCGGGCTTATCTGCGGCGGGTCGAGAAGTTGGCTGATACGCCCATCGACATTATTTCCACCGGGCCAGACCGGGTGGACACCATCGTGCTGCGGGATCCGTTCGCGGGGTGAGCGGCGTTTGGTATTCCCATCACTGCGTGGCATCGGGGTGATTTGAGCACTCAGGGGTAGTTGGCATGCGGTTGCTCTACCTCAATAAAGCCCACTATCCGGTCACGACCCTGGGTTCGGGGTGGCGCATCGGGCTGTGGCTGCAAGACTGTGCGCTGGCTTGTCCGGGTTGGAAGTATTTCAATAGGGAAGTTGCGATGATGAGGAAACCGCGGGGATGCGGTGTCCAGCCAGTCTCATCCGTCAGGCCGCCAATCCCCGCGGACAACTGACGTTCAAGCCACCCAGGCCGCAATAGCCGCCGGGATTCTTGGCCAGATACTGCTGATGATAGTCCTCGGCGTAATAGAACGGTGGCGCTTCGGCGATCTCGGTGGTGATCAGTCCGTGACCGGCGGCGGTCAGCGCCCGCTGGTAAGCTTCGCGGCTGGCCAGGGCGGCGGCGTGCTGAGCATTATCGTAAACGTAGAGCGCGGAGCGGTACTGAGTGCCGACATCGTTCCCCTGGCGCATGCCTTGGGTGGGATCGTGCGATTCCCAGAACACCGCGAGCAACTGCTCATAACGGATGACGGCGGGATCGAATACCACCCGTACCACCTCGGCATGGCCGGTCTGACCGCTACAGACTTCCTCATAGGTTGGATTAGGCGTGAAGCCACCAGCGTAACCGGCCGCGGTGCTGTAGACCCCGGGTTGGGTCCAGAACTTCCGCTCCGCGCCCCAGAAGCAGCCGAGTCCGAATAGCGCTTGTTTCATGCCGGCGGGGAAGGGCGGTTGCAGGGAGTGATCATTGACGGTGTGCCGCACCGAAACGCGCAATGGCGTGGTCCGACCCGGCAGAGCCTCTTCCGGACGCGGTATCTGAATTTTATGGTGCAACCACGACATGGGTCCTTCTCCTCGTCAGTTGGGCGACCGGTAGTTTTGACCACGCCCGGAAGCTCGCGGTTCGGGCGGCGAGGCGGCTTGCGGGTGAGGAGATTATTGGTGGAGCCTCTCACGCATCGTTATTGCCCAGCACTACCCGCTTGCGCTGTTTGGCGAATTCCAGCAAGCGGCGGATCGGCAGCGCCGCCCGCTCCCGCACCACCTCGTCGATGACAATCTCATTGCCGCCGGTTTCCAGCACCTGGGCCAGATTGCGCAGGCCGTTCATCGCCATCCACGGACAATGGGCGCAACTGACGCAGGTCGCGCCCTTGCCCGCGATGGGCGCTTCCAGAAAGATTTTATCCGGCGCCACCTGCTTCATCTTGTGGAACAGGCCATTGTCGGTGGCGACGATGAATTTCTTCGCCGGCAGGTTTCGCGCCGCTTCGACCAGCGCCGTGGTCGAACCCACCACGTCGGCCTGGGCGATTACGTCCAGCGGGGATTCCGGGTGGACCAGTACCTTGGCGTCGGGATGTACAGCGCGCAGCTTGCGCAGCCCGTCGGCCTTGAACGCTTCATGCACCACGCAGGCGGCGCTCCACAGCAGCATGTCCACGCCGGTTTCCCGCTGGATATATGCACCCAGATGCCGGTCCGGCGCCCAGATCAGCTTCTCGCCGCGCTCCGCCAGATGGCGCACCAGATCCAGGGCGATGCCCGAAGTCACCACCCAGTCGGAACGGGCCTTCACCGCCGCGCTGGTGTTGGCGTAGACCACCACCGTCCGGTCGGGATGCTGGTCGCAGAACGCGGTGAACTCGTCGACGGGGCACCCCAGGTCCAGCGAGCATTCGGCGTGCAAATCCGGCATCAGCACCTGCTTCTCCGGGTTGAGAATCTTGGCGGTCTCGCCCATGAACCGCACTCCCGCCACCACCAGCGTACCCGATTTGCACTCCGTCCCAAAGCGGGCCATGTCCAGCGAATCCGACACGTAGCCGCCGGTGACCTCGGCCAGTTCCTGCAACTCGGGCGAGGTGTAGTAATGCGCGACCAGAGTGGCGTCCCGTTCGACCAGCAGCCGTTTGATGCGCGCGATCAGCGTCTCCCGTTCGGCGGCGTCCAGCGTTTCGACCACGGTGGGGGGCACCTGCACTGGTGTCAAGCGACGATCCTGGAAGATCCTCTCGGAAATGACTGCGCTCATGGTGTTCTCCAGCGACCGTGGTGATCGTTTGTTGAGAATTTGGCTCTGAGTTTTCATCTTAGTTTCGTTTTGAAACTATTACAAGCCGATGATGCGATTTTCGGAATAACCCGCCCGGACGGCGGCGAATTTCGCTAAAATCCACCGTCGCGACCCAAATCCGAGGAGAACATAGTAATGGTAGCCCAGCGGGAAACAGTAGTGCTGGTGCATGGCTTATACGTGCATGGACTGTGGATGCAGTTGCTTGAATATTGGTTGGAGGACGCCGGCTACCACACGGTGAATTATTCCTACCCCTCCATTACCCGCACCCCGGCGGAAAACGCCGAGGATCTGCACACGATGCTGGAACACCTGGATGCGCCGGTCGTGCATTTTCTGGCGCACAGCATGGGTGGGCTGGTGGTGCGCCATCTGTTTCACCACTACCCCCAGCGACAGCCGGGCCGGGTGGTGACCCTGGGCACCCCGCATCAGGGCAGTTATGCCGCCCGGATCATGCACAACAGCGGGATGGGCTACTTTGTTGGCCGGGCGTTGGAAGCGGGTCTGCTGGGCGATGCCCCGGCCTGGGCCAACTCCCACCAGCTCGGCTCCATCGCCGGCACCCTGAACCTCGGGCTGGGGCTGCTGTTCCCCGGCATGCCAGCTCCGGCGGACGGCATGATCGCCGTGGTCGAGACCCAGTTGCCGGGCATGAGCGATCACCTCTGCCTGCCGGTCTCGCACATGCAAATGCTGGTGGATCCGACGGCGGTTTCCCAGGCCTGCGCGTTCTTCGCCACCGGCCGGTTTCGTCATCCGCGCCGGGACGGCAAGATGGTAGACTGAACATTATTCATTCCCCCCGCACGGTATTCAGGCAAGAGGCTTCGCATGGCTGGACATAGCAAATGGGCGAATATTCAACACCGCAAGAACGCCCAGGACGCCAAACGCGGCAAACTGTTCACCCGGCTGATCCGGGAGATCACGGTGGCGGCCCGCATGGGCGGCGGCGATCCCGGCGCCAATGCCCGGTTGCGGCTGGCGATGGACAAGGCGCTGACCGCCAACATGCCCCGGGATACCATCGACCGGGCCATCAAGCGCGGCGCCGGGGCGCTGGACGGGGTGGAATACGAGGAAATCCGCTACGAGGGCTACGGTCCCGGCGGCGTGGCGGTGATGGTGGACACCATGACCGACAATCGCAACCGCACGGTGGCGGAAGTCCGCCACGCCTTCGCCAAATGCGGCGGCAATCTCGGCACCAGCGGCTCGGTGGCGTTTCAGTTCACCGAACAGGGCGTGTTGAGCTACCCGGCGGGTAGCAACGAGGATAGCATCATGGAGCTGGCCATCGAGGCCGGCGCCGATGATGTGGTGAGCAACGACGATGGTTCGGTGGAGGTACTCACTGATCCGGCGGCGTTCCAGACGGTCAAGGCGACGATGACTGCCGCCGGTCTGGCGCCGGAGGAAGCCGAGATAACCCAGCACGCCGCGTCCAATATCACCCTCGGCTTTGACGATGCCCAGAAAATGGTCAAGTTGCTGGATTTGCTGGAAGATCTGGACGACACCCAGAACGTTTATTCCAACGCCGACATCCCCGACGCCATTCTGGCGAAGCTTTGAGCGTGGCGACGGTTCGGTTGCTGGGTATCGATCCCGGTTCGCGCATCACTGGCTACGGCATCATCGACATGGACGGGCCGCGCAGCCGTTACGTGGCCAGCGGCTGTATCCAGACCGACAGCAGCCGACCGGTGCCGGAACGCTTGAAGATCATTTTCGAGGGCGTAGCCGAGATCGTTCGTCTTCACCGACCGGCGGAAGTAGCGGCCGAGCAGGTGTTCATGCATCGCAATCCCGATTCGGCGCTCAAGCTCGGCCAAGCGCGCGGGGCGGCCATTTGCGCGGTGGTGGTGGCCGGCTTGCCGGTCAGTGAGTACGCGGCGCGCGCCATCAAGCAGGCCGTGGTTGGTAGTGGGGCGGCGGATAAAGCGCAGGTGCAGCGCATGGTGGCCCTGCTGCTGAACCTGGCGGCACCGCCGCCGGCCGACGCCGCCGACGCGCTAGCGGTGGCGATTTGTCACGGTCACACCCGGCAGACCTTGCAGCGCTTCGGCGCGGCCGCCGTGCTGGCCGGGAGGCGGCGATGATCGGCCGCCTGCGCGGGTTGTTGGCCTGGAAGCAGCCGCCGTATCTGATGATCGACGCCCACGGGGTCGGCTACGAATTGGAGGCGTCGCTGACCACCTTTCAGACCCTGCCGGAGGTCGGCGCGGAGGTGACGCTGCTGACCCATCTGGCGGTGCGCGAGGATGCCCACACGCTGTACGGTTTCGCCAGCCCGGCGGAACGCGGCCTGTTTCGCAACCTGATCCGGGTGACCGGCATCGGCCCACGGCTGGCGCTGCTGATTCTGTCGGGGATGACCGTGGAACTGTTCGGCCGCTGCGTGCGCGAAAACGATACCGCGTCGTTGACTCGACTGCCGGGGATCGGTAAGAAAACCGCCGAGCGGCTGATCATCGAACTGCGCGATCGCATCGGCGAACTGGGCCTGGACCCCACGGTGGTCGTGTTGCCGGGTGGACGCGCGGTCGCGCCGGTCATCAACCCGGTGGACGACGCCATCAGCGCCCTGGTGGCGCTGGGATACAAGCTGCCCGAAGCCTCGCGCATGGTGCAATCGCTCGAAACCGATGGGCTTGGCAGCGAGGCGATCATCCGGCTGGCGTTGCAGGCCAGCGTGCGGCGTTAAGCGAAATTTCAGGGTTCGGTTCGCACACTTTCCATTAAAAATTTTTAAAACCGTGCCGCCACTCGCATGAACTCACCCGACCGTCTGATTGCTCCCGTCGCCAGCGGCGAAGACGCCACGCTGGACCGGGCAGTGCGTCCCCGACGGCTGGCGGACTACATCGGCCAGCAGGCCATGCGCGAGCAGCTGGAGATTTTCATCCACGCCGCCCGCGCCCGGAGCGAGGCGCTGGATCACGTGTTGTTGTTCGGCCCGCCGGGGCTGGGCAAAACCACGCTGGCGCATATCATCGCGGTCGAGATGGGCGTCAACCTGCGTCAGACTTCGGGGCCGGTGCTGGAACGTCCAGGCGATGTCGCCGCCCTGCTGACCAACCTGGAACCGCGCGATGTGTTGTTTATCGACGAGATTCACCGGCTGAGTCCAGTGGTCGAGGAAGTGCTGTATCCGGCAATGGAGGACTATCAGATCGACATTCTGATCGGCGAGGGGCCGGCGGCGCGGTCGATCAAACTGGATTTGCCGCCGTTCACCCTGGTCGGGGCGACGACTCGCGCCGGGTTGCTTACCTCGCCGCTGCGGGACCGCTTCGGTATCGTTCACCGGCTGGAGTTCTATACTCCGGAGGAATTGACCGAGATCGTGACCCGCTCGGCGCGGATTCTCGGCGTCGAAACCGATGTTCCCACCGGCGCGGCGGAAATCGGCCGGCGCTCGCGCGGCACGCCGCGCATCGCCAACCGGCTGTTGCGGAGAGTGCGCGATTTCGCTCAGGTAAAAGCGGATGGACGAATCACCGTCGAGGTGGCTCAGCGGGCGCTCGATCTGCTGAAAGTGGACGAACGCGGTTTCGACGAGCAGGATCGACGGTTGCTGTGGCTGATGATCGACAAGTTCGGCGGTGGACCGGTGGGGCTGGATACCCTGGCGGCGGCGCTGGGCGAGGAGCGCGGCACTATCGAAGATGTGCTGGAACCTTTTCTGATCCAGCAGGGCTTTTTGATGCGCACTCCGCGCGGGCGGGTAGCGACGGCGCACGCCTATCGCCACTTTGGCCTGACGACCGCCAACCCGGCGGCCGGTGGCGGCGATCTGTTCGGCGGTGCGTCTTGAGAGAAGCAGGTTACGGTTTGGGGGGCGGCACGGGCTTGGCGGCGCCAACTCCGGTAACGGGTGGGACGGACATGGCGGGTTTTGCGGCGTCGGTTCCAGTGGTAGGTGAGGCCGGCGTGGCGGGTTTTGCGGCGTCAGCGTCGGTCGGCGGGCTGGTTGCGACGGGCGGCGACAAACTTTCCACGGCGATATCGTATTCGTCCACGCTGAGCGTACCGTCGTTATCGCCATCGGCGGCGTTAAAATCCAGACCTTCGACACTGGCGGCTTCGTCGGCGCTGATCAGGCCATCGCCGTCGGTGTCCACTTCCTCGAAGGTCAGCGGCGCCGCCGCGAAGGCGGGAAGCGCGACCAGCAGCAGGGCCGGCAGAATCAGAGCGCGCATTGAAGACTCCTCAATTATTCATTTAATTTAACAGAGTTGCTGGAATGGAATTTTAACGGAAGATGGAAGCCTTTATCTGGCCCGTTCGGGTTTATTACGAAGATACCGATAGTGGCGGCGTGGTCTACTACGCCAATTATCTGAAGTTTATGGAACGCGCCCGCACCGAATGGTTGCGCGCCCGCGGCTTTGAACAGGATGCGTTGCTGCGCGACCGGCGGTTGCTGTTCGCGGTGCGGCGGCTGGCGGTGGATTATCACCGGCCAGCCCGTTTCAACGACCGGCTGGAGGTCGTCAGCCAAGTTGCGGAAACCGGCGGCGCCAGCCTGACGTTCGCGCAGACCATCCGGCGAGCCGGTTCCACCGAATTGCTGTGCGGCGCGCGGGTTAAAGTGGCCTGCATCGACGCGGAAAGCTTTCAGGCATGTCGGATGCCCCAGGATTTGATGAGGGAGATGATCGGTGACGCATGATTTGTCGTTCTGGAGTCTGATCACCAACGCCAGTCTGATCGTGCAGTTGATCATGCTGGGGCTGGTACTGATTTCGCTGAGTTCGTGGTGGGTGATCGTCAAGAAGGCGCTGGTCCTGGCCTCCGCCAAGCAGGCGGTCAACCAGTTCGAGGACGATTTCTGGTCGGGGATCGATCTGGCCTCGCTGTACGCGCGCATCAGCCGCCAAAAGGAGGAGGTATGGGGCATGGAGGCGATCTTCCTGGCGGGCTTTCAGGAATTCCTGCGCTTGCGGTCCCAGCCGACCATGGATCCGGAATCGGTGGTCAGCGGCGCGCAACGGGCGATGCGGGCCACCGGTTCGCGGGAACTGGATCATCTGGAGATGTATCTGTCGCTGCTGGCGACCACCGGATCCACCAGCCCGTACATCGGGTTGTTTGGCACGGTCTGGGGCATCATGAACGCTTTCCGGGCGCTGGGGCTGGCGCAGCAGGCAACTTTGGCGCAGGTGGCGCCGGGCATCGCCGAGGCGTTGATCGCCACCGCAATGGGCCTGTTCGCGGCCATTCCGGCCGTGATTGCCTACAACCGCTACGCGCACGAGGTGGACCGGTTGGCCAACCGGTACGAGACCTTCATGGAAGAGTTCTCCAATATCCTCCAGCGTCAGTCCTACAGCCTGCGCAAGAGCCACGCCGAGGCCGCCCGCGCCCCGACCGCCCAGGATTGACTCATGGCCCGGCGCAGCTCGCACGGCCGCCTCAAGGCGGAAATCAACATCGTCCCGTATATCGACGTGATGCTGGTGTTGCTGGTCATTTTCATGGTGACCGCGCCGCTGCTCAACCAGGGCGTCGAGGTGGATTTGCCCAAGGCGCCGGCGGAATCGCTGGATGCCCGGACGCCGGAGACCGAGGTGCTGGTGCTGTCGGTGCAACGAAATGGCGCTTGCTATCTCAATGTTGGCTCGGAAAAAGCACAGCCGGTGGATTGTCAGCAACTCGCGCCGCGCCGGGCGGAAATCGAGGAACGATTAAAGCACGCGCCGCAGCCGCCGGTTCTGGTCCGCGCTGACAAGGACGTGCGCTACGAGCAGGTCATTCAGGCGATGGCAGCCTTGAAAGCGGTGGGCGCAACCAAGGTGGGATTATCCACCGCGCCGCCGGATACGCCGCCGGACGGTCGGTAGTCGAGGCCAATGCACCTGGAAAACGGGACGAGCTATCAAGATATCGTAGCCACGGTGGTTACCATCGCGGTGCATGCCGTGGTGGGCGCGTTTTTGCTGCTTAATTTGAATCTCTCGGGCGCGCCACGTCCCGAACAGAATGAAATTGATCCGATCCAGTCGGAGGTGGTGGACGAGGCCGCCATTCGGGCGGAGCTGGAGCGACAGGCGCAAGAAGATCGCCGCCGCCAGCGCGAGGAAGCGGAACGGCAGGCCAGGCTGGCGCGGGCCGAACGCGAAGCAGAGGCGCGACGCCAGGCGGAAATCCGTCGCCAGCGCGAAGAAGAAGCGCGCCGCGAAGCCGCCGAGGAGGCCAAACGTCAAGCCGCTGAGGAAGCGCGTCGTGAAGCGGCGGAAGAAACCAAACGTCAGGCGGCTGAGGCGGAGAAGCGCAAGGCGGCTGAAGAAGCGCGCCGCGAAGCCGCCGAAGAGGCCAAGCGCCAGGCGGCGGCGGAAGCCAAACGCCAAGCGGCTCAAACCGCCACCGAAGAGGCCAAGCGCCAGGCGGCGGCGGAAGCCAAACGTCAAGCTGCTCAAACCGCCACCGAAGAGGCCAAGCGCCAGGCGGCGGTGGAAGCTAAACGCCAGGCGGCTGAGGCGGAGAAGCGCAAGGCGGCTGAAGAAGCGCGCCGCGAAGCCGCCGAGGAGACCAAACGCCAGGCGGCGGCGGAAGCCAAACGCCAGGCGGCTGAGGCGGAGAAGCGCAAGG
>JBATNZ010000130.1:0-19755 GCA_049290615.1 Candidatus Contendibacter sp. | reverse complement strand
CGACGGTCAAGACCGTCTGCACCGGGGTCGAGATGTTCCGCAAGCTGCTGGACCAGGGCGAAGCCGGCGACAACGTCGGGGTACTGCTGCGGGGCACCAAGCGCGACGACGTTGAGCGCGGGCAAGTGCTGGCCAAGCCCAACACCATCACCCCGCACACCGACTTCGAAGCCGAAGTGTACGTGCTGAGCAAGGAAGAAGGCGGGCGGCACACCCCGTTTTTCAAGGGCTACCGGCCGCAATTTTACTTTCGGACCACGGATGTGACCGGCTCGGTTGACCTGCCCGAAGGGGTGGAGATGGTGATGCCGGGTGACAACATCCGGATGCGGATCAGCCTGATCGCGCCGATCGCCATGGATGAGGGCCTGCGTTTCGCCATCCGCGAGGGTGGTCGCACCGTCGGCGCCGGCGTCGTCGCCAAAATCATCGAGTAGTTCCCTGGTCCGGCGGAGTGGAAGCCGCGCGTCGCGATTCCACTCCGCCCACCCTGTTACAGGCCAGTAGCTCAATTGGCAGAGCAGCGGTCTCCAAAACCGCAGGTTGGGGGTTCGATTCCCTCCTGGCCTGCCATCTTCCCGATGGCGTGTCCCGATCTCGCCCGCCCGTTCCGGCGGCGCGAACCCACGCCGGAGCGTGTAAAGTCCAGAATCCGCATGAATTCGACCAAGCCTGAACCGCAAGCCCAACATCGCGCCGACACCCTCAAGTTGCTCGCCGCCGGCGCTCTCGTGCTGAGCGCGCTGGTCGCTTTTTATGTCTTCGCGAATCATTCACTGCTGGTGCGCGTCATTGTTTTGCTGGCGGCGGCTGGCGCGGCGGTGGCCATCGCCCTGAAAACCGAATGGGGCGCGGAAACCCTGGAATTCATTCAAGGCGCCCGCGCCGAACTGCGCAAGGTGGTCTGGCCCACCCGCGCCGAAACCACGCAAACCACGCTGATCGTGATTGCCATGGTGGTAATCATGGGCCTGCTGCTATGGCTGCTGGACATCCTGCTGTTCTGGCTGGTTCGACTGGTCACCGGCTAGCGGAGCGACGGCATGACGATGCGATGGTATGTGGTGCAGGCCTATTCCGGCTTCGAGCAGCACGTCAAGCGTTCCCTGTTGGAGCGGATCAATCGCGAGGGACTGAAAGACCGGTTTGGCCAGGTGTTGGTGCCCACCGAGGAAGTGGTGGAAATGCGCGACGGCCAGAAGCGCAAGAGCGACCGCAAATTTTTCCCCGGCTATGTTCTGGTGCAGATGGAAATGGATAACGATACCTGGCACTTGGTCCGCAATGTGCCCAAGGTGCTTGGTTTCATCGGTGGCACCAGCGACAAACCGGCGCCAATCTCGGAAAAGGAAGCCCAGACCATCTTGCAGCGGGTTCAGGACGGCGTGGACAAACCCCGGCCCAAGGTACTCTACGAACCCGGTGAAATGGTGCGCGTCACCGAAGGCCCGTTCAACGACTTCGAGGGTGTGCTCGAGGAAGTCAACTACGAGAAAAGCCGGTTGCGAGTGGGAGTGATGATCTTCGGCCGCACCACGCCGGTGGAGCTGGAATTCAGTCAGGTCGAAAAAGTGTCCCGCTGACCGGCGCCCGCCGGTTGGTTTTTCCACCGCCCGACCACTGGGTGGTTTATTCGGGGAGCCGCAAGGCGATCGCACCCGACAGGAGTCACGATGGCAAAGAAAGTCACCGCATACGTCAAATTGCAGGTCGCGGCCGCCAAGGCCAATCCCAGCCCCCCGGTTGGCCCCGCGCTGGGCCAGCACGGTGTGAACATCATGGAATTCTGCAAGACCTTCAACGCCCAGACCCAGCATCTGGAGCCGGGCTTGCCGATTCCGGTGGTGATCACGGTCTACAGCGACCGCAGTTTCACCTTCATCATGAAGACCCCGCCAGCCTCGGTGCTGCTGCGCAAGACGCTGGGCCTCGACAAGGGCAGCTCCAACCCCAACACCAAGAAAATCGGCACCGTCACCCGCGCGCAACTGGAAGACGTCGCCAAGGCCAAGCTGCCCGACCTGACCGCCGCCAGTCTGGATGCGGCGGTGCGAACCATCGCCGGCAGCGCCCGCTCGATGGGCCTCAACGTGGAAGGAGTGTAAGCCATGGCCAAGCTCTCCAAGCGGATGCAGACGATCCGCGCCAAGCTGACGCCCGGCAAGTTTTATCCGGTCGAGGAAGCCTTGGGTCTGCTCAAGGAGTTGTCGGGCGTCAAGTTCCGCGAGGCGGTGGATGTAGCCGTCAACCTGGGCGTGGACCCTCGCAAGTCCGATCAGGTGGTGCGCAGCGCCACGGTGCTGCCCCATGGAACTGGTAAAACCGTGCGGGTTGCGGTGTTTGCCCAGGGTGCCAATGCCGATGCCGCCAAGGCCGCGGGTGCCGATGTGGTCGGCTTCGACGATCTGGCCGAATCAGTCAAGGCGGGCAATCTCGATTTTGACGTGGTCATCGCCTCCCCCGACGCGATGCGAGTGGTCGGCCAGTTGGGCAAGATTCTCGGTCCGCGCGGGCTGATGCCCAACCCCAAGGTCGGTACCGTGACCCCCGACGTGGTGGGCGCGATCCGCAACGCCAAGGCCGGTCAGGTCCGCTACCGGACCGACAAGGCCGGCATCATTCACTGCACCATCGGCAAGGTGGATTTCGCCCCGAACCAGTTGCGGGAAAATCTGCAAGCGCTGCTGCACGACCTGCAGAAGATCAAGCCCGCGACGTCCAAGGGTATCTACATTCGCCGCGTGACCGTCTCGACCACCATGGGTCCGGGTCTGGCGGTGGATCAGGCCACGCTGTCGTTCTGAACCCAAACGTCCCTGGCGCCATGTCGGGGACAAAACGCACTTTGGGCCGACCGGAGAACTTCCGGTCAGCGTCAAAGACCGCGGGTGCCATCAGGCTTAATCGCTCCGGTTAACCGGAGTAGCCCGCGCAGACGGCAAGGCCCTTCCGGATGATTCCTGGTAAGGCCGCCGTTCCCATTCTCCACGCAGTGGAGAAGAAACCGCGAGGTAACGCAATGAGTCTCAATCTGGCGGAAAAACAGGCTGTGGTGGCCGAAGTCGCCAAGGTGGCTGCCAGTGCGCACTCCGCGATCGCCGCCGAGTACCGTGGGCTGAGCGTGACTCAGATCACCAACCTGCGTGTGAAAGCGCGGGAAACCGGCGTCTATCTGCGCGTCGTCAAGAACACCCTGGCGCGCCGTGCCGTGCGGGGGACCGAGTTCGAGTGTCTGCAAGCCAGTCTGGTGGGACCGCTGATTCTGGCGTTCTCCCAGCAGGATCCAGGCGCGGCGGCGCGACTGTTCAAGGAATTTCTCAAGGAAAAAGCCAACGACAAGCTGGTCGTCAAGGCCCTGGCGGTCGGCGGACAGGCGTTTCCAGCCAGCGAGCTGGACCGTCTGGCCAGCCTGCCGACCCGTGACGAAGCGATCAGCCTGCTGATGGCTACCCTGCGGGCGCCGCTCGACAAGTTCGCGCGGACCCTCAACGAAATTCCGGGCAAACTGGTGCGCACCCTCGACGCGATCCGGCAGCAGAAGGAAGCTTGCCTGAGCGTTTCGGCAACACAGTCCGATTGATCGAAAGTGATTGATAGCGTCCCTATCAGGAGTGAATTTGCAATGGCTGTTTCGAAAGAAGACATTCTGGATGCCATCGCCGGCATGACCGTGATGGAAGTCGTGGATTTGATCTCCGCGATGGAAGCGAAGTTTGGCGTTACCGCCGCCGCCGCCGTGGCCGCCGCCCCGGTTGCCGTGGCCGCCGCCCCGGTCGAGGAAAAGACCGAGTTCGATGTAGTGATGACCAGCTTTGGCGAGAAGAAGGTCGAGGTCATCAAGGTGGTGCGCGCCCTGACCGGTCTGGGGCTGAAGGAAGCCAAGGATGCGGTGGAAGGCGTGCCCTCCACGATCAAGGAAGGCATTCCCAAGGCCGAGGCCGAGGAAGTCAAGAAGAAGCTGGAAGACGCCGGCGCCAAGGTCGAGATCAAGTAAGCGTCGCGATGCCCACTCTTCCCGTGGGATTACATTGCGCGGCGTTCCTTGGCTGAGACGGGTAAATGGAGCGGCTGGCGACCCCCCTGGGGTCGCTGGCCTGTTTCTATTTGATTTATAATTAATTTTTTGCTTATTTTAATCCGCGCCCGCTATTGCCGCGGGTGAAAATCGGCTCCCGCCCTGGGCTGGTACTCCGAGAGGAATCCCGATGGCTTACACTTTTACTGAAAAGCGACGCATCCGTAAAGACTTTGGCAAGCGATCCAGCATCCTTGAGGTGCCTTATCTGCTGGCGATCCAGTTGGATTCGTATCGCGAATACTTGCAAGCCGAGATACCGCCCGGAGAGCGTCGGGATGTGGGATTACACGCCGCCTTCCGCTCGGTGTTCCCGATCATCAGCTATTCGGGCAACGCCAGGTTAGAGTACGTGAGCTACCGGCTCGGTAACCCGGTATTCGACGTCCGGGAATGCCAGTTGCGTGGGCTGACCTATGCCGCGCCGCTGCGGGTGCGACTGCGGCTGGTACTGATGGACAAGGAGGCCGAGGCCGGCGCTCACAAAATCAAGGACATCAGGGAAAATGAAGTCTACATGGGCGAACTGCCGCTGATGACCGACAACGGTACCTTCGTCATCAACGGCACCGAGCGGGTCATCGTCTCGCAGTTGCACCGTTCGCCCGGCGTGTTCTTCGATCACGACAAGGGCAAGACCCACTCCTCCGGCAAGCTGCTGTTCTCGGCCCGCGTCATTCCTTATCGCGGCTCCTGGCTGGATTTCGAGTTCGATGTCAAGGATATCGTGTACGCCCGCATCGATCGCCGCCGCAAGCTGCCAGTCACCATTCTGCTGCGGGCGCTGTTCGAGGAACCCCATCCCAACGATCCCCACGCGCGCAGCGTCAACGAACGCATTCTCAATATTTTCTTCGACACCAACACGGTTCGGGTCAGCAACGAGCACTTCAGTCTGGACCTGGTGCCCGAACGCCTGCAGGGCGAGACCGCCAGCTTCGATATCCGTATTGGCGACCAGGTGCTGCTGGAGACCGGCCAGCGCATCAAAGCTAAACATGTCCGTGAATTAGCCAAGGCCGGGGTGCAAAGCCTGCCGGTCCCGCGCGAATACCTGGTCGGTAAAATTCTGGCCCACGACCTGCGCGCCCCGGAGACCGGCGAATTGCTGGCCTTGGCCAACGATGAACTGACGACCGACAAGCTGGAGAAAATCCAGGCCAGCGGCGTCACCGAATTCCAGACCCTGTACGTCAACGACGTCAATCGCGGTCCCTACCTTTCCAATACACTGAGGGTTGATCCCACCCGCAACCAGTGGGACGCCCAGGTGGAAATCTACCGGATGATGCGCCCCGGCGAGCCGCCGACCAAGGATGCCGCCCAACGCCTGTTGCAAGACCTGTTCTTCTCGACGGATCGCTACGACTTGTCCGATGTCGGCCGGATGAAATTCGACAGTCGGGTCGGCCATCGCCGGACGCCACTGCTCGGAGCGCCCGCCAAGGAGCATCCGCCCGGCGTGCTGTCGATGGAAGACATTCTGGCCGTGCTCAAGGTGCTGATCGATATCCGCAACGGCAACGGTGTGGTCGACGACATCGACCATCTTGGCAACCGCCGCATCCGCTGCGTCGGCGAGATGACCGAGAACGTGTTCCGGATCGGCCTGGTGCGGGTCGAGCGCGCGGTCAAGGAACGGTTGAGCCTGGCCGAGGCCGAGGGCCTGACTCCACAGGATCTGATCAACGCCAAGCCGGTGGCCGCCGCCATCAAGGAATTCTTCGGCTCATCGCAACTCTCGCAGTTCATGGACCAGAACAACCCGCTGTCCGAGGTGACCCACAAGCGCCGGATCTCGGCGCTGGGTCCGGGTGGACTGACCCGCGAACGCGCCGGTTTCGAGGTGCGCGACGTGCATGCCACCCACTATGGCCGGGTCTGTCCCATCGAGACCCCGGAAGGTCCCAACATCGGCCTGATCAACTCGCTGGCGGTCTATGCCCGCACCAACTCCTATGGCTTCCTGGAGACACCGTATCGCCGGGTCGAAAACGTTCGGGTCGTCGACCAGATCGATTACCTGTCGGCCATCGAGGAAGGCCAGTACGTTATCGCCCAGGCCAACACCACGCTCGACGCCGACGGGCGGCTCACCGACGAACTGGTGTCCTGTCGTCATCAGAATGAATTTACCCTGGCCGCGCCGGACAAGGTGCAGTACATGGACGTGTCGCCCAAGCAGATCGTCTCGGTGGCGGCGGCGCTGATCCCGTTTCTGGAGCATGACGACGCCAACCGCGCGCTGATGGGCTCCAACATGCAACGCCAGGCGGTGCCGACCCTGCGGGCCGACAAGCCGCTGGTCGGCACTGGCATGGAGCGGATCGTGGCGCGCGACTCCGGGGTGTGCGTGATCGCCCGCCGTGGCGGGCTGGTGGATTCGGTGGACGCCGGCCGCATCGTGGTGCGGGTGAACGACGCGGAAACCGAGACTGGCGAGCCGGGTGTGGACATCTACAACCTGACCAAGTACACCCGCTCCAATCAGAACACTTGCATCAACCAGCGACCGCTGGTGCAAGTCGGCGAGACGGTGGCGCGCGGCGACGTACTGGCCGATGGGCCATCCACCGACATGGGCGAACTGGCACTGGGCCAGAACCTGCTGGTCGCCTTCATGCCCTGGAACGGCTATAACTTCGAAGATTCGATCCTGATTTCCGAGCGGGTGGTGCAGGAGGACCGTTTCACCACCATCCACATCGAGGAACTGTCCTGCGTGGCCCGCGATACCAAGCTCGGGCCGGAGGAAATCACCGCTGACATTCCCAACGTCGGCGAAAGCGCGCTGGCGCGGCTGGACGAAGCCGGCATCGTCTACATCGGCGCCGAGGTCAAGGCCGGCGACATCCTGGTCGGCAAGGTCACGCCCAAGGGCGAAACCCAGTTGACCCCCGAGGAAAAGCTGTTGCGGGCGATCTTCGGCGAGAAGGCCTCCGACGTGAAGGACACCTCGCTGCGGGTGCCGTCCGGCATGGACGGTACGGTCATCGACGTGCGGGTCTTCACCCGCGACGGGGTGGAGAAGGATTCGCGCGCGCGCCAAATTGAGGAAACCGAACTGAAACGGGTCCGCAAGGATTTGAACGACCAGTTGCGCATCCTCGAGGACGATCTGTATCAGCGCATGGAACGGATGCTGGCCGGTAACCTGGCCGAGGGCGGACCCAACGCCCTGCGTCGCGGCGAGCCGGTGACCGTTGATTACCTGAGGAGCCTGCGGCGCGAGGAGTGGTTCGAAATCCGGATGCGGGACGACGACCTCAACGACCAGAAAGAGAAGATCGCCCGGCAACTCGAACAGCAGCGCAAGGATTTCGACAAAAAGTTCGAGGAGCAGAAACGCAAGCTGATGCAGGGCGACGATCTGGCGCCCGGCGTGCTGAAAATGGTCAAGGTCTATCTGGCGGTCAAGCGCCGGGTCCAGCCCGGCGACAAGATGGCCGGCCGCCACGGTAACAAGGGCGTGGTCTCGATGATCGTGCCGCAGGAGGACATGCCTTATCTGGAAGACGGCACTCCGGTGGACATCGTACTGAACCCACTGGGCGTACCGTCGCGGATGAATGTCGGCCAAGTGCTGGAAACCCACCTGGGCTGGGCGGCCAAGGGCTTGGGTCTCAAGATCGGCCGGTTGCTGGACGCGCGGGCGCAGATCGGGGAACTGCGCTCGTACCTGGATCGGGTCTACAACCAGGTCGGCAAACAGCATGTGGATCTGGCGCAACTCAACGACGCCGAAATTATGGCGCTGAGCCGCAACCTGCGCGGTGGCGTACCGATGGCAACCCCGGTGTTCGACGGTGCGACCGAGACGGAGTTGCGGGAAATGCTGCGGCTGGCGGATTTACCGGAAAACGGCCAGAGCACCCTGTTCGACGGTCGCACCGGCGAATCGTTCGACCGGCCGGTGACCGTTGGCTACATGTACATGCTCAAGCTGAACCACCTGGTGGACGACAAAATGCACGCCCGTTCCACCGGTCCGTACAGCCTGGTGACGCAACAACCCCTAGGTGGCAAGGCGCAATTCGGCGGCCAGCGCTTCGGCGAGATGGAGGTCTGGGCACTGGAAGCCTACGGCGCCTCGTATACCTTGCAAGAGATGCTGACGGTCAAGTCCGACGATGTGAACGGCCGCACCAAGGTCTACAAGAACATCGTGGATGGTAACCACCGCATGGAAGCGGGCATGCCCGAATCGTTCAACGTACTGGTCAAGGAGATCCGGTCGCTGGGAATCAACATCGAGCTGGAAAACGATGTGGCGCCGCCGAAGCGCGACGAATGACGCCGAGATGCCTGCCGCCCATCGGGGCGGGACAACGCAATTCCGTGGGTGAGAAACGATGAGAGATCTGCTGAACCCGTTCAAGCTGTTCGACGAGATCGAGGATTTCGACGCCATCCGCATCGGTCTGGCCTCGCCGGAAATGATCCGGACCTGGAGCCGCGGCGAGGTGAAGAAGCCCGAGACCATCAACTACCGGACCTTCAAGCCGGAGCGCGACGGGCTGTTTTGCGCCAAGATTTTCGGCCCCACCAAGGACTTCGAGTGCTTGTGCGGTAAGTACAAGCGGCTCAAGCATCGCGGCGTGGTGTGCGAAAAGTGTGGGGTAGAGGTCACCCTGGCCAAGGTGCGGCGCGAGCGGATGGGCCATATCGAACTGGCTTCGCCGGTGGCGCACATCTGGTTTTTGAAGTCGCTACCCTCGCGCATCGGCCTGTTACTGGACATGACTCTGCGCGATATCGAGCGGGTGCTGTACTTCGAGTCCTACGTGGTGATCGACCCGGGTACGACCACCCCGCTGGAGAAGGGCCACATGCTGACCGATGAAGCCTACCTGGACGCGGTCGAGCAGTACGGCGACGACTTCGACGCCCGGATGGGCGCCGAGGCGATTTTCAAGTTGCTGCACGGCCTGGATCTGAAGCAACTGATAGTGAAACTGCGCCAGGAAATCCTTGAGTGCGGCTCCGAAACCAAGCTCAAGCGCTTGTCCAAGCGGCTAAAACTGGTGGAATCATTCCTCCACTCCGGCAACAAGCCGGAGTGGATGGTGCTGACCGTGTTGCCGGTGCTGCCACCCGACCTGCGGCCGCTGGTGCCGCTGGACGGTGGCCGCTTCGCCACCTCCGACCTCAACGACCTTTACCGCCGCGTCATCAACCGCAATAACCGCCTCAAGCGATTGCTGGAACTCTCCGCGCCGGACATCATCGTCCGCAATGAAAAGCGGATGCTGCAAGAAGCGGTGGACTCGCTGCTGGACAACGGCCGGCGCGGGCGGGCGATCACCGGCAGCAACAAACGGCCGCTCAAGTCGCTGGCCGACATGATCAAGGGCAAGCAGGGTCGCTTCCGCCAGAACCTGCTGGGCAAACGGGTGGACTACTCCGGCCGCTCGGTGATCGTGGTCGGCCCCACGCTGCGCCTGCACCAGTGCGGCTTGCCCAAAAAGATGGCGCTGGAATTGTTCAAGCCGTTCATCTTCAGTAAGTTGCAGCAATTCAATGACAAGGCCACCACCATCAAGGCGGCCAAGAAGATGGTCGAGCGCGAGGAGCCGGTGGTCTGGGACATCCTGGAGGAGGTGATCCGCGAGCATCCGGTGATGCTCAACCGCGCCCCCACTCTGCACCGCCTCGGCATCCAGGCCTTCGAACCGGTGCTGATCGAGGGCAAGGCGATTCAACTGCATCCGCTGGTCTGCACCGCTTTCAACGCCGACTTCGATGGCGACCAGATGGCGGTGCATGTCCCGCTGTCGATCGAGGCGCAACTGGAAGCGCGGGCGCTGATGATGTCCACCAACAACATCCTCAGCCCAGCCAACGGCGAGCCGATCATCGTGCCGTCGCAGGACGTGGTGCTCGGTCTGTACTACCTGACCCGCGAGCGGATCAACGCCCGGGGCGAGGGCATGGCGTTCGCCGATGTCCGCGAAGTTCACCGCGCCTACGAGGGCCGGCGGGTGGAACTGCATGCCCGGGTTACGGTGCGGCTGCCGCGCGAGGAGACCGACGCGGCCGGCCAGACTCGCCGGGTGCTGGAACGGGTCGAGACCACGGTCGGTCGGGCGCTGCTGTCCGATATCCTGCCCAAGGGCCTGCCCTTTGCGCTGATCAACCAGGTGCTGAAAAAGAAGACCGTTTCTCAACTGATCAACGAATGCTACCGGCGATTGGGGTTGAAGGACACCGTGATCTTCGCCGACCAGTTGATGTACACCGGCTTCCATTACGCCACCCGCTCCGGCTCCTCCATCGGCTTCGAGGACTTCAAGATCCCGGACAAAAAGACCAGTCTCCTGGATGACGCCGAGAAGGAAGTCAAGGAAATCGACGGGCAGTACACCAACGGCCTGGTTACCAAGGGCGAGCGCTACAACAAGGTGGTGGACATCTGGTCGCGCACCAACGACCAGGTCGCCAAGGCGATGATGGATAACCTGGGCACCGAGAAGGTGATCGACCGTGCCGGCAACGAGGTTCGGCAACCCTCGCTCAACGCCGTGTTTATGATGGCCGACTCCGGCGCGCGCGGCTCGGCGGCCCAAATTCGCCAGTTGGCCGGTATGCGCGGGCTGATGGCCAAGCCGGACGGCTCGATCATCGAAACGCCGATCAAGGCCAATTTCCGCGAAGGGCTGAGTGTGCTGGAGTACTTCATCTCCACCCACGGCGCCCGCAAGGGTTTGGCCGATACCGCGCTCAAGACCGCCAACTCTGGCTATCTGACCCGGCGGCTGGTGGACGTGGCCCAGGATATGGTGGTTACCGAACCCGACTGCGGCTCGCAGGAAGGGGTGTGGATGACGCCGGTGGTCGAGGAAGGCGATATCAAGGAGCCACTGCGCGACCGGGTTCTGGGCCGGGTCGTGGCCCAAGACGTGTTCGCGCCCGGCGGCGACGATGTCGCCATTCCCGCCGGCGCCCTGCTGGACGAGCAGTGGGTGGCGACACTGGACGCGCTGAACATCGACCAGATTCTGGTGCGGTCGGCGATCACCTGCCGGACCCGCTACGGGGTGTGCGCGGCCTGTTACGGTCGCGATTTGGCGCGCGGTCATCGGGTCAACATCGGCGAGGCGGTGGGCGTGATCGCCGCCCAGTCCATCGGCGAACCGGGCACCCAGCTTACCATGCGCACCTTCCACATCGGCGGCGCGGCCTCCCGCACCACGGTGGTCAACAGCGTACAAATCAAATCCCGGGGCAAGCTGCGGCTGCACAAGATGAAAGTGGTGCGGCGGCCGGACGGCCATCTGGTGGCGGTATCGCGTTCGGGCGAAATCACCCTGCTGGACGAGCAGGGCCGCGAGCGGGAACGTTATAAGGTGCCCTACGGCGCCGAGTTGTCAGCCGAGGATGATAGTTCGGTCGAGGCCGGGCAGGTGATCGCCCGCTGGGATCCGTACACCCACCCGATTGTGACCGAAGTCGCTGGTCTCGTCCGCTTCGCCGAGTTCGAGGAAGGCATCACCGTGCAGCGGCATGCCGACGAAATCACCGGCCTGTCCAGTCTGGTGGTGATGGATCCCAAGCAGCGCGGCCCCCAAGGCAAGGACAAGCGACCGTTGGTGCGGCTGATGGACGAATACGGTAACGACTTGTTCATCCCTGGCACCAGCACCTTGGCGCAATACCCACTGCCGGCCGGCGCCATCGTCAATCTGGCCGATGGTGTCCAGGTGGCGGTCGGTGATGTCATCGCCCGCATCCCGCAGGAATCCTCCAAGACCCGCGACATCACCGGCGGTCTGCCGCGGGTCGCCGACCTGTTCGAGGCGCGCAAACCCAAGGAACCGGCGATTTTGGCCGAGAAGTCCGGCATCATCGAGTTCGGCAAGGAAACCAAGGGTAAGCAGCGGCTGGTCATCCGCGACAAGGACGGCGACATCCTCTATGAGGAACTCATTCCAAAGTGGCGACACGTCGGCGTGTTCGACGGCGAGCATGTCGAACAGGGCGAAATGATCGCTGATGGCGAACCGAACCCGCACGATATTTTGCGGCTGCTGGGGGTGCAGGAACTGGCCGCCTATCTGGTCAAGGAAATCCAGGATGTCTATCGGGTGCAGGGCGTCAAGATCAACGACAAGCATATCGAGGTGATCATCCGCCAGATGCTGCGCAAGGTCGAGATCCTCAGCTCGGGTGATACCCCCTTCATTCCGGGCGAACAGGTCGAGCGCACCCGGGTGATGGAGGAAAACGACCGAGCGCTGGCCGAGAACCGTATGCCGGCGCTCTGGCAACACCTGCTGCTGGGCATCACCAAGGCCTCGCTGGCCACCGAGTCGTTCATCTCCGCCGCTTCGTTCCAGGAGACCACCCGGGTATTGACCGAAGCGGCGGTGCGCGGCCTGCGCGATGATCTGCGCGGGTTGAAGGAAAACGTCATTGTCGGCCGGTTGATTCCAGCGGGCACCGGGCTGGCCTATCACCTGCAACGGCGGCATAACTGGGTGCCCAGCCGGCCGGTGAGCGATGTCGCGCATGTGTTCGAGAGCATGGAGTCCGAAACCAAGGCCGGCGTCGAGGACAAGAGCGATGACAGCGAGGATCTGGCCGCCAAGGAATGAGGCCATAGCCAGAGTCCTTTAGGGAAGGGCGGGGAACGCACGGCGTCACCCGCCTTTTTCATATTCAACCACGCGGCATGGAAACGCCCTGTTGCTCTCTCGCCCGACGCGCCAATCCCATGACTGCCCTGCTGGAAACCCGCAACCTGATCAAGCATTTTCGCGGCGTGAAGGCCGTGAACGGCATCGACCTTGTGCTGCCGGCCGGACGCTGTTTCGGTCTGCTCGGTCCCAACGGCGCCGGCAAGACCACCACGGTCGAAATCCTGGAAGGCATTCAGGAACCCACCAGCGGCATCATCCGCTACCGGGGCGAGCCACTCGGCCCGCGGTTCCGTCAGGACATCGGCATCATGTTTCAATCCACGGCCCTGCAGGACCATGTCACCGGCCGCGAGAATCTGCGGATGTTCGCCAGCTTTTACCGCCGTATCCTGCCGCTGGCCGAACTGATCGAAGCCTGCGCCTTGGGCGAGTTCCTGGATCGCGACACCCGCAAGCTGTCCGGCGGCCAGCGCCAGCGGCTGCTCTTGGCCATCGCCCTGGTCAACGATCCGGAACTGCTGTTTCTGGACGAACCGACTACCGGCCTCGACCCGCAGGCCCGCCGCAATTTCTGGGAGCTGATCCATCGGATCAAGGCGCGCGGCAAGACCATTCTGCTGACCACGCACTACATGGATGAGGCCTATCACCTGTGTGACGAGATCGCCATCATGGATCATGGCCAGATCATTGCCCAGGGTACGCCGCGCGAGTTGCTGGCGGCGCATTTCGACGACGTGGTGTTGCAATTGCCGCTGGCGGATTTTCCCGACCCCGCCCCGTCGTGGTCGCTGACCGTGATGCGGGGCCGGGACATGGTGGAAATTCTCACCCGCGATGTCAACGCAGCCATCCAGGAGCTACTGGCGCGGAATATCTCGCTGGCGCGACTGCAAATCCGCCCGCGCACTCTGGAGGATTTATTCCTGGAACTGACTGGACGGGAGTTGCGGGTATGAATTTCAAACGATTCTGGGCCGTCTTTCTTTGTCGCAACTGGGAATTCCTGCGCGACCGCTCCACCCTGACCTGGAACCTGCTGTTTCCAATCTCCCTGATCGCCGGCTTCGCCGTCGCGTTCTCCGGGCCGGGGCTGAATCTCTACAAGGTGGGCGTACTGGGCGAGGCCGGCGGCTGGAACGGCGGCGATTTTTTCCAGACCCGCTACATCCAGTTTATCCCGGTCGCCGACCTGCCCACCGCATTGCCCAAGGTCGAGCGCCACCAACTGGATATGTTGGTGGATCCGATTGAGCGGCGGTATTGGATCAACGAGGAATCGCCGAAGGGTTACGTCCTGGAGCGGGTACTGCGCGGCGCCGGCGCGCGGACCGACTTCGGTAAACAAACCGTATCCGGCCGAGTCATCCGTTATGTGGATTGGATCGCGCCGGGAATTCTGGCGATGAACATGATGTTCAGTTGCCTGTTCGGGGTCGGTTACGTCATCGTCCGTTACCGCAAAAGCGGGATGCTGAAGCGACTGAAAGCCACGCCGCTGACGCCGTTGGAGTTTCTGTCCGCCCAGGTCGTCTCGCGGCTCTGGCTGATTCTAGCGACCACCGCGCTGGTGTTCGCCGGTACCAACGGGTTGATCGGCTTTCCCATGCACGGTTCCTACCTCGACCTGTTCATCGTGTCTTTGCTGGGGGCGATCAGCCTGATCAGCCTGGGGCTGATCGTCGCCGCCCGCACCACTAGCGAGGAGGTCGCCGCCGGTCTGCTGAATGCCCTCAGTTGGCCGATGACGTTTTTGTCGGGTGTCTGGTTTTCGCTGGAGGGCGTGCATCCGGTTCTGCAACAGTGCGCGCAACTGGCGCCGCTGACTCACATCGTTGATGCGGCGCGGGCGATCATGATCGACGGCGCCGGCCTGGCAGCGATCTCCGGGCATCTGCTGGCGCTGACCGTTATGAGTCTGGGATTCATGGTGATCGGGGCCTGGTTGTTTCGGTGGGAGTGATTCCGGACAGCTTATTGATAAATTAACATATTTTCCGCCATCATCGTTTCTCCTGGTTCATCCGGTTCTGGTTTGGCCTAGCCTTCTGCTCTTGGCCAGCCCGATGAAGATCACTACATGAACACGCTAAAGCCAGGCGTGGACGCCACCCCGGTCATCCTGGCCGAAGACCTGACCCGCCGCTTCGGCGATTTCGTCGCCGTCGACCATATTCGCGTGACAGTGCAGCCCGGTGAAGTGTTCGGACTGTTGGGCGCTAACGGCGCGGGTAAGACCACCGCTATTCGGATGCTGTGCGGCATGTTGCCGCCGACCGCCGGCCGGATTCAGGTGGCGGGCGCGGACATGGTGCGACACGCCCGCCGCGCCCGTGGCCAAATCGGCTACGTCGCCCAGCGCTTTTCCCTGTACGGCGATCTGACCGTGCTGGAAAATCTCAAGCTGCAAGCCGGCCTGTACGGGTTGACCGGCGCGCGTTGGCGCGACCGGGTGGCAGAGGTACTGCGGCTGCTGAATCTGAGCGAGCACCGCGCGGTCATGGCTGGCGCCCTGCCGCTGGGTTACAAGCAACGACTGGGACTGGCGGCGGCGCTGCTCCATGAACCGCGGGTGTTGTTTCTGGACGAACCGACCTCGGGCGTGGACCCGATGGCTCGCCAGCGCTTTTGGGAGCTGATCTATGAACTGGCCGACAGCGGCATTGGCATTCTGGTGACGACGCATTACATGGACGAGGCGCTGTTCTGCGACCGGCTGGCGCTGATGCAGGCCGGCCGCATCGTCGCCGAGGGCACTCCCGACGAGCTGTTGCGCCGGCCGCTGCCGACGCCGATCTTCGAACTGGACAGTCCCGACGCCGCGATCTTCGAGCGGTTGGCGCAGGGCTGGCCGGAGGTGCGCGAGATCATTCCGCACGCTGGCCGGTTGCGGATTCGCTTGCATCCAGTAACTGATCCGGCGGAATTACGGGCGCGGGTGGACGCCGTGGCGGCGGAACAGCGCCTGACGGTGACCGCTCTGCATTCCGCCGCGCCGGAATTGGAGGATGTGTTCGTGGCGGTGCTGGAGGAGAACGAGGGTTGAACGGGCAGCACGTCCGGGCGATGGCGCGCAAGGAAGTCTGGCATCTGTGGCGCGATCCGCGCAGTTTGGCGCTTATTCTGCTCATGCCGAGCATGTTGTTGTTTCTGTTCGGCTACGCCATCCGGTTAGACCTGTACGAGGCGCCCATCGCCATCGTCCAGGAGTCCCGCGACGCCGCTACCGAGGCGCTGGCCGCCCAGTTCGACGCCAGCCGGGCCTTCCAGGTTGTGCTCCGTTCCAACGACCGCCGCGCTGCCGCCAATGCCTTGCAGCGGGGCGAGGTCTGGGCGGCGCTGATTTTTCCACCCGATTACGCCCGGCGGCTGGAACGCGGCGACGCCCGGATTCAACTGCTGCTGGACGGAGTGGATGCCAACACCGCCCGGTTGTTGCGCAACTACGTGCTGGTGCTGGTGAACGACGATCTGCTGCGGCAGGGCGGCCAGCCGCCGATCCGCATCGAGGATCGCACCTGGTTCAACGAAACCAAGGAAAGCCGGCTGGCGATCATTCCCGGCGTGATCGCCATGGTGATGGCGGTGATCGGGGCGATGATGACCTCGCTGACCATCGCCCGGGAGATGGAGCAGGGCAATCTGGTGATGTTGCGCACCACGCCGTTGACCCGCCGCGAGTTCCTGTTGGGCAAGCTGTCACCCTATCTGCTCATCGGCCTGCTCGACCTGGCGGTGGCGATGGCGGTAGCGGTGTGGGTGTTCGGCGTGCCGTTGCGCGGCTCCCTGCCGGCGTTGTTGCTGCTGTCCATGCTGTTTCTGCTGGTGGTGATGCTGCAAGGCGCGCTGATTTCGATCAACGCCGGCAATCAACTCCTGGCCAGCCAGATGGCCATGGTGAGTACCTTTCTGCCGGCCTTTCTGCTGTCGGGCTTCATTTTCGCCATCGAGAACATGCCGACAGCGCTGCAATATCTCACCCTGATCGTGCCGGCCCGCTATTACATCGCCCTGTCGCGCGCCATTTTTCTCAAGGGTATCACCCCCCTGTTGCTCTGGACTCAAATCGCCGCTTTGCTGCTGATCGCGCTGGTGCTGCTTCGGCTGACCCTGGCCAAGTCCAAAAAGCTGGGGTTGTTGCCATGAACCCGGTGCGGGCGAGTTTGATCCGGTTGCGTGCCCTGCTGGCCAAGGAGTTCCTGCAACTGCTGCGCGATCCGCGGATGCGGTTTTTCATGCTGATCCCGCCGCTGTTTCAGTTGATGGCGTTCGGCTACGCCGCCAGCTTCGATGTCCGCCATGCCGAAATCGCCATCGTGGATCAGGTGCAAACGCCAGCGACCCGCGAGCTGCGGGCGGCGGTCGCGGCCACCGGCCGTTTCACCCTGCATCATTTTTCGGCGATGGCAACAGCCACGGCGGCGCTGGATCGCGGCGAGATCCGCGCCATTTTGCGATTCGCCCCGGATTTTGAAAAACGGTGGGTGGCGCAAATCGTCTCCGACGGGTCGGATTCCAACAGCGCGCAGATGATCACCGGGCAATTGAGCCAGACCTTGCAACAGAGCGCCCGGCGAAGCGCCGGCATCGAACCGCCGGTGCAAATCGAGGAACGGGCCTGGTTCAATGAAAACCTGGATGACCGGCCGTATTTCGTGCCCGGCATCATCGCCACCATCGTGCTGATCACCACCGTGATTCTGACGGCGATGACCGTGGTGCGGGAGCGGGAACTGGGTACCTTGGAACGGTTGCTGGTGACGCCGGTCGCCCGCTTGGAATTTCTGGTCGCCAAGATGACCGCCGTCGCCAGCGTGGGTCTGTTCGACGTAATCCTGATCAGCGTCATCGCGGTGGCCTGGTTCGGCGTGCCATTTCGCGGCAACGTGATCGGCCTGCTGGCGGGGAGTCTGCTGTTCCTGATGAGCACGCTGGGTATCGGTCTGCTGATTTCCAGCTACGCGGAAACCCAACAGCAGGCGATGTTGCTGGCGTTCTTCATCATTCAGCCGATGGTGGTGCTGTCGGGCTTCGCCTTCCCCATCCAGAACATGCCGGAAGGCGTACAGTGGCTCACTTGGCTGAATCCCTTGCGCTATTACCTGGTGGTGATCCGCGACGTGTTTCTCAAGGGGAGCGAGATGAGCGCGCATGGGTTCGAGTACGCGATGATGGCGCTGCTCGGCGCGGCGGCGTTGCTGTTGAGCCTGCGGCGGGTCAAGTAGGGGGCTTTAAGGTGCCCGATGACCCATAACCCCCCCTTCTCCGCAATGGGGCAGGGGATCAAGGCATCGAAGGCGCCGGGGGGGCACTTTGACGGCGGCTACCCTCAATGAGGTTTTCTCCATCCGCCAGGGGCCAGTAGCCGGCAATCCTGCGCTATCCGTCTTGCGCGCATCAACATGAATGTTAATATCGATGGATGAGCTACTCGATCAGCTTTTATAGCGCAGCCGTCAAAGCCGATATCTGGAGTTGGCCGCCAGGGATTAGAGCGAGTTATCTCGGCATCACCGAACGTATGGCCGAGCATGGTGCAAATCTTGGCCTGCCCTATACCCGCGCGATGGGCGACGGACTGTTCGAGATTCGCGCCCGTGGACCAGAAGGCGTGGGACGGGCTTTCTTCTGTACGCTGGTCGGGCAACGTATTGTCATCCTGCACGCCCTGATTAAGAAAACCCAACGGACGCTGCCTGCCGACCTGCGGATCGCCCGGCGGCGCCTCCAGGAGTTGCAACATGGCTAAATCCCACGATCAACCCATTTCCACGGCCATCGACACCTACAACCCGGTACCCTTCGACCTCGAAGCCACCAGGGCCGAATGGATGAAGGACCCCGAGTTCCGCGCCGCCTACGCCGCACAGGCCGACGAATTCGTCGCGCTCGACGCCCTGCTGACCGCTCGCAAGGCCGCCGGTCTGACCCAGGCCGAAGTCGCCGCCCGCATGGGCATCAGACCCTCCTCGCTGGCTCGCATCGAAGGCAGTCTGGGCAATCACAAGCACTCTCCCTCCCTGGAGACTCTGCGCAAATACGCCCGCGCCTGCGGCAAGCGGCTGGAAATCCACCTGGTATGAACCTTGTTCACCCCTGCCCCCGATTCAGAGGCTGTCGAAAAACTCGTAATTGATTTTTAAGCAAAAATTTTCCTGATTAGCAAGATTTTTCAGCCTGCCGAAGCCAACGAGCAGGGCGTGGTCCGATGGCGGTTGCGGCGACGAGCAGTCGGGCAGGCAGGGTGTCGAGGTGAAAGCGCCGGTTAAACCGGTAGGCAAAGGCGGCCAGGTAGCGTGAGCCGTATTGGGCGAAATTAAACGCATGGTAGGTCCCGCTGAAGCTGGTTTTGAGGTTACCGAGGATCGTGTTGAGCCAAGCGAATTCCGGCACCTGGTTGGGTTTGCGCGGGCCGATGATCATGGCCTGGTGGTAACACCCGGCTGCCGTCACCCCGGTAAAGCAGGCCAACCCATCGGACATGACGTGGCTGCCAGGGGCCAGGGCGGCTTTGGCCCAGTCGGTCAGGGCGTTGCAGGTAAACCCTGGGACCGGGGTCATTTTGGTGTAGAGCGGATGCCCCGCGGCATTCAGGGAAACCGCCGCGACAAACGGAACCTTGTTTTCGGAACCCCGGCCGGCTTTGCCGCCGACCCGTTCGCCGCCCAGGTAGGCGTCGTCCACCCGCACCTCACCGCACAGGGTGTATTGGGCATCGCGCTTGGTCATCGCCTGCATGATCTTGTACTGAATCCGCCAGGCGGTGGGGTAGCTCACGCCGAGCGGGCGCTTCAGGGCCAGGGCGGACAGCCCCGTCTTGGCCTGACTGATCCAGTCAATAGCTAAAAACCTAGAGAGTCAGCGCTAAATGGGTACTCTGGAACAGGGTCCCCCCGATCAGGGACGTTTGCACGCGACAGCTCTGGCACTGAAAGGTCTTACGCCCGCCACTGCGCAAGACGTAATGAGCCGCCTGACCGCAGCGAGGACAGCGAAACCCGTCCGGCCAGCGGGCGCGTTCCAGTGCCGCTTCGCACTGCG
>JBATNZ010000129.1:0-17768 GCA_049290615.1 Candidatus Contendibacter sp. | reverse complement strand
CATCTGTCATGCTTTCTAAGACAAAAGCCGTGTGCGAAGCGAGCGATTTTGAGGAGCCCAGTGCGGTAATTCCGCACGCCGGGATCTGTGAGGGGGCAGTCGGGCAACCGGCTGTCCTACCTCGATGAATGCCCCGCTTTATTCCAACCGTGATCGCAAGGAGAACCCTTGGATGCCCTGCTAATTCTCAAGGCGCTAATACTTGGCTTGGTGGAAGCCGCCTCGGAATTCCTGCCTGTTTCCAGTACCGGCCACCTGATCGTTGTAGGGGATTTCCTGTCGTTCACTGGGCCGCGCGCCGAGACCTTCGAGATTTTCATTCAGTTGGGGGCGATTCTCGCCGTGGTCTGGATTTACCGGGAACGGTTGCTCGACATTGCCGTGAACGTGGATTGGGATCCCAAGGCGCAACGGTTGGTGCTGAATCTGGCGATTGCGTTCGCGCCGGCGGCGCTGCTGGGTCTGTTGCTACACAAGACTATCACCCACTATCTGTTCAATCCCGTCAGTGTGGCCGGGGCGCTGGTGCTGGGCGGCTTCGCGATTCTGCTGATCGAACGCTACGCGCGAGTGGGCCGGGTACAGGCGGTGGACGGGATGAACTGGAAAGATGCCCTGTGGGTTGGCGTTGCCCAGAGCCTGGCGCTGTTTCCGGGCGTGTCGCGGTCGGGCGCGACCATCATGGGTGGAATGTTGAACGGGATGTCGCGGTTCGCGGCCACCGAGTTTTCGTTTTTCTTGGCGATTCCAACCATGTTCGCCGCGACTTTCTACAGTCTCTATAAGGAATGGCACAACCTGAGCCTGGCGGACGCGCCGATGTTCGCGGTGGGGTTCGTGGCGGCGTTTCTGGGCGGGCTGGCGGTGGTGCGCTTCCTGCTGGCCTACGTTGGCCAGCATAGCTTCGCGCTGTTTGCCTGGTACCGGATCGTGTTCGGCGGCGTGCTGCTGGCTTATTTCCATTTTCATCCCTGGGTGGGCGAGGGCGGATGAACGCTATCGAAGGGCGCCGGCAAAACGGGAGCGTTCCGTCGGAGCGGCCTGGGCCGATGAGCGAGGTGTTTTCCGAGGCGTGGATGCGCGAGTACGCGCGGCTCTGGAACGCCGAGCAGGCGATGGTCAGGGAGTTGACCCGGCAGCGGTTCAACGCGGCGGTCGGCTACGGATTTCCCGACACGGTCGATCCGAAGAGCATGCTGGTGGTGGCGCGCGGCGTAGCGGAGTACGCGGGCCGTTACGATGGCCGCGAGCTGGACTGGGATTTGCGGGCGGCGCCGGCGGACTGGGTCCGGTGGCTGAGCCAAGGCTTTGACCTGTCGAGCATACTGGTCGCGGTCGGCGCCAACCGCCTGCAAATCCGCAAGGGCGACCACAAGCGGATTCTGCGCAAGCCACCGCTGGTCGGTGCGCTGCTGCGGGCGTTCGCGCTGATGCCCGAGGTGCGGGTGTAGGGTAGGCGCGCCCAGCACTGGCTGGGGAAATCGTATAGCGCTCTTAGCTGATTTGTGGAATCGCCGTTTCAAACCACCCCGGCGCTACGTGCCACCCCTCACTGCACCGTTATCTAATTGTCAATATGGCGCATTGAGCTTATAAACAGTTCAAGTTTGCCGAATTCATCGCGCTGGTGTGGGAACTGGATGGCTACTGGCTGGATTGGAGCACGAGGTCCGGAACGTGAAAATTCTGTTGGTCGATAACAATAAAGATCACGTCGATCTGGCGCGGCGGGCGATGAAGGTGCCGGAACTGTCCTTTGATCTGGAGGTGGTGGATAGCATCAAGGCCGCGCGGGCTTGGCTCGCTTGTCAGACGCCGGATCTGCTGATCACCGATCTCCGCCTGCCCGACGGCAGCGGGATGGACCTGTTGGGGGATGCCGCTCCGCCGCCCTATCCGGTGATCATTATGGCCCGCCAGAGCGACAAGTTGATGGCGATGGAGGCGATGAAGGCCGGTGCGATGGATTATATCGTCAAGTCCGCCGCCAACTTTCGGGATCTGGCGCACAGCGCCCAACGCGCTTTGCGCGAGTGGTGGCATATCGCCGAGCATCAGCGATCCAAGATGGCGCTGCGGCAGAGCGAAGAGCGGCTGAGGAGCATCATCACCAATCTGCCCGGAGTTGTGTATCAGTCTTTTGTCCATTCCGAGGGGGAAATGGGGGTTCATTACGTGGACGGTCGCCACGAGGAGATCTTTGGCCTGCAAAGAGAAAACGGGGAAAATGCCGACCTGTTCAAACAATTCGTGGCGAGAATCGATGATCGGGATCGCCAACGCTTTATGTCGTCGATCCTGGAAGCCACGATTGAATTCAAACCCTGGGATTTCGAGGGAAGATTTATCAAACCGTCGGGGGAAACGATCTGGTTCAGGGGGGTGTCCAACCCGCGCCAGCTTGAAACCGAGATCGTTTTCGACGGCATACTGCTGGATATCACCGGAAAAAAGCGGGTAGAGCAGGCTCTGCGCGATAGCGAGGAGCGGTTTCGCGCCATAGTGCAACATGCATGGGATGTGATTGTGACTCTGGATATGCGGATGCACATCAATTACGTCAGTTCGCGCATCCAGTCCATGCTGGGATACGAACCGGATGAGCTGTTGGGCAAGCCCGCGCTCGAATTGATTCATCCATCGGATCTACCCCAAGTCCAGGTCGCTTTTGCCGGGATGCTGGCCCGGAGCAGCCCGGGGGCGCCGACCGAGTTTCGCTTCCGCCATCGCCGGGGATACTGGACGGAAGTCGAGGCGGTGGCCACCAATCTTTCCGAATATCCGGGGGTGCGGGGGATTTTGGTGGTCGTGCGCGATGTCAGCGAGCGCAAGCAGGTCGAGGAGCGCATTCACCATCTGGCTTATCATGATTCCTTGACCGGGCTGCCCAACCGCGCGTTGTTGACCGAGCAGGCCACGTTGATCCTGGCCCTGACCGCCCGCCGCAAGAGCAGCTTGGCCCTGCTGTTTTGCGATCTCGATTATTTCAAGGATATCAACGACTCGCTGGGACATGTGGTCGGTGACCTTTTGCTCATGCAAGTGGCCAACCAGCTCAAGAGGGCGTTGCGCAACACCGATACCCTGGCGCGGTTGGGGGGAGACGAATTCATCGTGTTGTTGCCGGAGTTGGAGCGGGACGGCGCGGCGCGAGTGGCGGACAAGATGCTGACGGTGTTACGGGAGCCGGTGGTGCTGGGGGATCACCGGTTTGCCCTGACCGGATCGATCGGTATCAGCCTCTACCCCGATGACGGCGCCGACTTTCAGGAGTTGCTCAAGAACGCCGACACCGCCATGTACCAAGCCAAGCAAGATGGGCGCAACGCGTTCCGCTTCTACAACCCGGCGATGCATGCGGCCAGCCTGGAACGCCTCGAATTGATGTCGGCGCTCCGCAAAGCCATTCAGGTCGGGCAGTTGCGAACCTATTTCCAACCCAAGGTGCGCTTGGCGGATGGGCGGGTGGTGGGCGCCGAGGCCCTGGTGCGCTGGCAGCATCCCGAGCAGGGATTGATTCTGCCGGGCCGCTTCGTCCCAGTGGTGGAAAACAACGATTTGATCGTCGCTATCGGTAATTGGGTGCTGGAGGATACTTGCCGGCAGTTGGCGGCCTGGCGCGCGGCCGGGTTGCCACGGTTAAGCGTTGCGGTGAACCTGGCGGCCCAACATTTCCGTGAGTCGAACCTGGTCCAGGAACTGGAAAAGTTGCTGGAACGGTATGAATTGCCGCACGCGGCCTTGGAACTGGAGCTGACTGAATCCACCATCCTCGATACTGGATCGGAAACCATGAACACGCTTCGGGAATTGAAGCGGCTGGGTTTCAAGCTGGCCATCGATGATTTCGGCACCGGCTATTCAAGTCTGGCCTACCTTAAGAATCTGCCGATTGATTCGCTCAAAATTGATCGTGGTTTCGTCCGCGATCTCACCACTAATCCGGACGACTGCGCCATCTCCACCGTCATTATCACCCTCGGCCACAGCCTGGGGCTGGTGGTGGTGGCGGAAGGGGTGGAGACCGAACAGCAGCGCGCGATTCTCCTCCAACAGGGTTGCGACTTCGCCCAAGGCTACCTGTTCAGCCCGCCGTTGCCCGCCGCGGACTTTATCGAGTGGCTCGCCCGCGGACGATCTACCCCGCCACCCCAAATACCCGCGCCCGCTCCAGCACCCGCGCCGCCCAGCGCCGGTGAGTAGCCGGCTCGCAGAAGGTGTCGCGCAGCTTGAATACCGCCGCCGCGTCCGGCGCCAGCACCGCCGCGGCCATGTCGCAGTCGTCGCGGGAAACCTGGTACAGCGCTTCGATCAGCGGAATTTGCGCCGGATGGATCGCGGTTTTACCGATCAAGCCATGCTGGAGATCGGCTTCCACCTCGCGCGCCAGCACCTCCGGCGCGTCCAAACGTTCGAACACCGGCGCGCTCAAGTGATAACCCGCCGGATGGAAAATGCATACCAGATCGGCGATGACGCCGCGCAATGGGGTGTCGTAAATCGTCGCGCCGCGCGCCCGGCGGATACCGAGCAGGTTCAACAGATCGTTGCCGCCGACACGCAGGCACAGCACTTGATCGCTCAGACCGCTGTCTTCCAGCCGGTTGCGCAGCAACTCCATCCGGCGCCGATCAAACACTTCGGCGGTTTCCAGAATCGGCAGCACATAATGGCCATGACTATCGTCCCAAGCCCGCAGCCAGTCTCCCAAGGTATGCAGGTCCAACTTGGGCAACGCGAAACCTTGCACCCGTTCGATGCCGTCCATCCGCAGCAGCCGCCGCAGCACCGCTGGATTGCGCGGCCGGATAAAACGCAATAACGGCCCCGGTTCCAACTCCGGCAGCAGCGCCGCCAGATGGGCCAGCGCCTGTTCCAAATCCCGTTCGTGGACCGCGTCCTCGGTGCAAAAGATCACCGACCGCAATTCCGGCAGCTTCCGACCGCTGGCGATGGCCGCCAAATCCGGCCGACTGGCCGGCACGTACAGCGACGCGCCCAGCCGCGCCGCGGACAACGCCGGCTGGGGCTCGTGCAATCCGGCGTGGCCATGAGAGATCTCGTGCGGCAACGCGCGAAAATCGACGGGAATAACGCTCATGAAAGTTCCTTGATCAGGGCGGTTGCGTGAATGGGCATGGTCGGATCGATGCCGACCGGCACCCGCTTTTGTTCGGCCAGCACGCGCAAATGTTCGACATCGGGGTGGTCGGGATCGCGCAACAGCAATAAATCGGGCAAGCGACGCAGCAGCACCCGCGTCGCCTCGGCCACGCCCGGCTTCACAAAGTTACGATCAGCGATCCGGTAACGGCCATGAACTCGCTCCAAAAACTCCAGCATGAGCCGCCGCCGCTCCCGCCGTTCATCGGGATCGTGGCGGACGGACTCCGGCGCGACGCTGGCGAAATGCGCGGCTACTTGATCGAGAAACCAGTGGGAACGGTCGTGCGGGGCGAACTCCGCGTAAAACACGCAGCCGTGGAAATCGTCCGGGCCGATGGCGGCGTTGAGAATCGAACGGCTGGTCAGCCCGGACACGGTCGCGTTCAGGATGCCGCTGGGGATGGCGTAGTCGTGGTATGTCGCGGCCACGTCGGCGACGCCACCGATGTCGGAGACCACATGCAGCGTCTCGTCCAGTCGTTCCGGCTGACGGGCATTCCAGCGCCCCAGCGCCCGTCGTAACTCCTCGGTGATCACGCCCTTGGCGGTCCAGCCGTCCACGAACGCCAGCCCCGCCGGTTCCCGACCTTCCCGCCGCAGGATGAATTTCAGGGCGTTCTCGTCGATGCCCCGATCCCGAATAATCGAAATGGAATAGTGGCGAACCTCCACTCGATCCAAGCCGCGCAAGGCCCGCGCCAGCAGCGCGCCGACCGGCGTCCCGGCGCGGGCCAGCGACACTACGGTGATTTGCCGGGGCCGGGTTGCCGCCAGATAGCGCGCCAACGCCAGAATCTCCGCCGCCAGCCGCTGGGCGTAGCGGGCGGTCAGCGCCTCGAACAGTTCCAGATAGCGCGGGTCCGGCGTCCGCTCCGGCGCCAGCAGTTCGCTGTAATGGCGCTGGCCGGACTGGATCAGACGCTCCTTGGTGGCCACGTCCACCGTATTCATGCTCATCGGCTTGAGCAGGAACACGGTATCCTCGGGGTGGTAGCTGCCGGAAAACGGCGTCATTCGACATACCCGTTCCAGGTTTCGGTTTGAATTTGACTGCCCTTCGGCACCAGGGCGAAATCGCAGGCTCGCAGGAACGGGATATCGGTCAGACTGTCCCCGGCGCCGAGGGTGACGATAGGTCCGTCCCGTTCCAGTTCCGCCGCCACCCGGCGCACGGCATCGTGTTTTTGCGCGCCGGTTACTGTAAGCGCCAGATTGTTACCGTTGTGGTGCAGGGCCAGTTCCGGCGGCAGGCCAGCATCCTCCAGTTGCGCCCGCACCCGGGACAGCGTCCCGTCATCGTCGGCCTTGACGGAGATGTAAGTCAGCCATTCATCGACCGAGTGGCTGCTCACCCGGTAGCCGCCCGCCGCCGCGTTGGCGCCCAACCGGGCGGCGGCGTCCCACAGCAGGGGTTGCGCCGCCACCAGCAGCGGCCGCATCTGGGTATACCACCACGCCGGCAACGCCCCATCGGGTTGGCGGATCACCGCGCCGTGATGGGTGATGCGCCAGGACGCGAACACAATCGCCACCCGCGCCAGCGCATCGTCGGTACGGCCGGTCACTGGAATGACCGTGCCCCGTTCCAGCCAGAATTCCAGTAATCGCTGCTGGGCGCGGGTCATGAACGACAGCACCCGGCCAGCGCGATCCACCGCCACCGGCTCCACCGGCTCGCCCGGCGGGCACTTTGGCGCGGTTTGCAAAATCGTGTCGTCGAGGTCGAGAAAGATCACGATGCGTGGCATGGTTCCTCCGTGGCGAGCGCCAAGCCGCCGATCAGGCCCGGCAGAGGATGCGTGGCCAGCATGGCGGGATGTTCGTAGATGACCACCGGCAACCGGGCCAAATCGAGGTTGTAGAGATAATTGGCAATGCCGTCGCCGTAGTTGTCCGGAAATTCCCGCCGGCTGGCGATGGCGTCGCCGGGCAGGATCGGCGAGCGGGTGGTGGACTGATAGCACACGTCGTAGCCCTCTTCCTCCAGCGCCAGAGCGATACGGTAGGGCGTATAGGCGTATTCGCCGGTGCCGATGACCACCAGCGGCTGGTCGCGCAGCCCATCCAGTTCCCTCACCCCAACCCTTTCCCAAAGGGAGAAGGAGTCTATAAGCCAGGGCAGACGCCAGCGACCGGCGATGATGCCGGTGCGCGCCGGGTCGGCCACGAGGCCGTCGTGACCACGGTCCGGACTGGCCACCACCGGTGGCAGCACCGGCGGCGGGAATTCCGGATCGGCTTCAAACTGGAAACTACCCTCGATCAGGGTCGGGAACAGCAGCGGCCGTTGCAGCAGCGCCGCCAACTCCAGCCGCCGCGCCGCGCTCAGCCAATCGGTGATGCAGGCCAGCGCCACCTGCTCGATGTCCGGATTCAGCCGCAAACAGGCGCGGGCCAGTTCCACCAAGGTGCGACCGGTGGTGATTTCATCGTCCACCAGCACCAGGGTTCGCGCCGCCCGGAACAGCGGTTGCAACGCCGGGTCGGGCAGATAGACCGCATGGTCCGGGGCATGGCTGTGACACTCGTCGAAGTCGAACGCCAGCGGCCGCGACAACCGGTAGCGGGTGGTTTGCAAGTACAGGATGTCGTCGCGCCCGGTTCGCCGCGCCGCTTCCTCGGCCACGCCGCGTCCCAGCGCGGTCGCGGTCTCCGCCATGCCGATCACCAGCAGCGGTCCCGGCAGATCGGCGATTTTGGCGGCCAGTCGGGCATGGACTTCACGCATGAGGCGGGGTCTAACCGGCCAGTGCTTGCCCAGCACCTTGCTGACGAACAGGTAAAGCCGGCGGGGATTCTGGCGAGTCGCAACCGTCACGCACGCCTCCAGCGGCAACTCCTCGCGGCGAATCGTCAAGGTCAGGCGACCGGCCTGGATCGGTAGGGTCAGGGTTCGCATCGTTGGTTCCGTCATCGGCTTAGGTCGTTGAGTATCGTCTTGATCCGATGACCGTAGGTGTGTTCGGCCAGCACCCGCCGGCGGCCCGCCTCGGCGACGCGGGCTCCGAAGGCGGGTTCCCGCCGCAACCGTTCAACCAGCGCATTGAGTTCGGCGCGGTCTCGATACACCAGGATCTCCCGACCCGGCTCGAAACACAGCGGCAGATCGGGCAGATCATCGTTCAACACCAGCGTGGCGCAGGCCAGCGGCTCGAAGCTGCGCTGGTTCAGGCCATGCTCGACATTCGCTTCGTTACGAACGTTCAGCACAGCGAAATGCCGCTGATAGATCCGGATGAGATGGGTACGGTCGATCTTGCGGTTTTGCACTCGATGGAAGCCTTCGCGCGCCAGCCCGCTCCAGTCGGTGCCAATAATCCGGGCCGGCGTCTCCAGGCCGCGCACCACGGCTTCGCGGAACGCGGTTCGGCTGGCCACGAACAGCAGTTCAGAACTGCGCGGCCCATGACCCGGTGTAAACAGTTCCGGGTCCACCGCCAGCGGTAAGTAGCAGCCGGGCGTGGTAAAGCCGGCGGTCTCGGCATCCTGGAAAAAGCGGGTGTCGGTGAAATAGAGCCGGTCGCAATGGTCCGCCCGCTCCCGGCTGTCGACCGGAAAGCGGTCGCCGACTAGCCCGGCAATCAGCGGCCGGCTGGGAAGCGCGTGTAGCATCTGGTAATACGCCACCGGTACGCCGAATACGCCGGCCACCAGCACCAGATCGGGACGAAATCGCGCCAGTACACGCTCGAATCGGTCCAGCATCCAGCCGGCGGTTGCCGCGTCGCGTCCCTGCCACTTGGCGCGCAGGCGCGAACCAGGGCTGTCGCCGTTGATGGCGAAAACCCGCGCGGCGTAACCCAGTCGAGCGCAGGCGTGATGCAGATTTTCCAGCCATAGCACCAGGCTGCCGCGTTTGCCGAGCAACAGGACGCGGGCGGAAAGCTTGGCCGGTGCCATCATAGCACTACCGCCTGTTCGATCTTGGTTACCCGGACCCCGCCGACCGGCCAGGGGATATCGGCTTCCTCGACCGTGCCGGCAACCAGTCGCAGCAGCCAGTACGGCAGATTCAATCCGGCCTGACAGGCCATGTCGATCCCGCCCGACATGCGCGGATTCACTTCCAGAAAGCACTGCTCGCGACGGCCATCGCGATGCAGGCGCTCGCGGGTCTGCACGTTGACCAGCCCATGCAGGCGAAACGCGGCAATGGCGTGGCGGGCGATCTCCCGCCCTTCCGGATCGTCCTCGATCAATTGCCAACGCCCGTGGGCTTCCGCGGGCTTGCGGCGGACCACCGCGCGCACCAGCCGCCCTTCATGCGCCAGACAGTCGATGGAGCGCTCGTCGCCGGCCAGATACTCCATCGCCAGAAAGGGTCGCTGCCCCTCCGCCGTATCGAGCAAACGGGCGAATTCGGCGCCGCCGATGGTGAAACAGTCGTTGGCCAAAAACCGGTCCAGCGGCCGCTTGCCATCGTCGATCAAGCGAAAGCCCAAGCCGTAGATGGAACGAACCGGTTTGATGCACACCCGCCGCGTCCCGTTGCCCAGAACCGCCAACGCTTCGCTAAACTCCTCGGCGGTCGCGATGGACCGGGTTTGGGGCAGCGGGACGACGCCGGCGGCGAGTCGGGCATTGGCGCGGGCCTTGTCCTGAATCGCGTCCAGCGTGTCGGCGTCGGGACACGGCAGGATCAGCCGCAGGCCCGCCGCCGCGAAGCGGGCTTGCTCGCGCAACAGCAGCGACCAGCGGCTTTGCGGCCAGACGACGGTGAAATCCCGTGCCCGGCACCGCGCCAGCAACCACTCCACATAGGCTTCCGGTTCCTCGTCCGCCGGTTCGAGGTCGAAGGAATCGGCTACCCGGCGCAGCGGAGTATGCGCGGTGGCATAGGTGGCGCCCAGGTGAAACTCGCCCGGCGCCATCGCCCGGTGGATCAGGTCGATGGCGTCGCGGACGTTGGACAAGCCACGGGTCAGCAGCACGCGGGTGATGCCACCCGCCCAGGCATCAGGTAAATTCAACGCGCTCCCACTATATTTTTTTGCCATGGTCCGGTTAATACTAAAAACAGTCTCAATCACCAAGGAAACCCGCATGAATCCGATCAAGACCTTCACCGCCGCCGCTGTCCTGCTGCTGACCGCGTCCGGCATCGCTCAGGCCGGCGCCACCCTGGACGCCATCAAGAAAAATGGCTTCATCCGGTGCGGCGTCAGCGATGGCCTGCCGGGCTTCTCCTACGCCGATGAAAAAGGCAACTACAACGGCATCGACGTCGATGTCTGCCGCGCCATCGCCGCCGCCGTGTTCGGCGACGCCACCAAGGTCAAGTTCACCCCGCTAACCGCCAAGGAGCGCCTTACCGCCCTGCAATCGGGCGAAATCGACGTGCTGTCGCGCAACACCACCTGGACCTCCAGCCGCGACTCGGCGCAGGGCATGAACTTCGCCGGAGTGACCTATTACGACGGCCAGGGGTTCCTGGTCAACAAAAAGCTGGGGATCAAGAACGCCAAGGCGCTGGACGGCGCGACCGTATGCGTACAGGCCGGCACCACCACCGAGCTGAACCTGAGCGACTTCTTCCGCGCCAACAAGATGAAGTTCACTCCGATTACCTATGATAAATCCGACGAAAGCGCCAAGTCGCTGGAAGCGGGCCGCTGCGACGTGCTGACCTCGGATCAGTCGCAGCTCTACGCCCAGCGTATCAAGCTGGCCAAGCCGGACGAGTACGTGGTGCTGCCGGAAGTGATTTCCAAGGAGCCGCTGGGGCCGGTGGTCCGGCATGGCGACGACGACTGGTTCGACATCGTCAAGTGGACCCTCTTCGTCATGGTCGACGCCGAGGAGCTGGGCGTCAATTCCAAGAACGTCGAGGAGATGAAGAAATCCACCAATCCCGACGTGAAGCGGTTGCTGGGCGTGGAGGGCGACAAGGGCAAGGATTTCGGCCTGGCCAACGACTGGATGGCGGTGGTGGTCAAGCAGGTGGGCAACTACGGTGAGATCTTCGACCGCAACGTCGGCAAGGGCAGCTCGCTCAAGATCGAGCGCGGCCTGAACGCGCTGTGGAATCAGGGTGGCCTGCAATACGCGCCGCCGGTGCGCTGAGCGCCGCAAGCGCCCTCATCCCCTGCCCCTCTCCCGCACGCGGGCGAGGGGCGCTTTCACGCAGGCTCTCACTGAATTTCCGGAAATCCCATGACCGAGCCGATCCTTACCCCGGTCAAACCGCCGTTTTGGAACAACCCGCGGGTTCGGGCCATGGCTTTTCAGGTCATCGCTCTCGTCGCCACCGTCGCCTTCGGGTTGTATATTTTCCAAAACACCCAGACCAATCTGCGCCAACTCGGCATCGCCTCCGGCTTTGGTTTTCTGTCCTCGCCTTCCGGTTTCGACATTATCCAGAGCCTGGTTCCCTATTCCCCGACCTCCAGCTACGGCCAGGTGTTCTGGGTAGCCCTGTTCAACACCCTGCTGGTTTCGGTGCTGGGTATCGCTTTCGCCACGCTGCTCGGTTTCATCGTCGGCATCGCCCGGCTGTCCAAAAACTGGCTGATTTCCCGACTGGCCCTGGTCTATATCGAGACGTTCCGCAATGTCCCGCTGCTGCTGCAAATCTTCTTCTGGTACTTCGCGGTGCTGCGGTCGATGCCGGCGCCGCGCCAGAGCCTGAGCCTCGGCGAGACGGTGTTCCTGAACATCCGCGGCTTATATCTGCCCGCTCCGCAATTCCAATCCGGTTTCGGCTGGGTGCTGGCGGCGTTCGGTTTGGCCATCGTTCTGGCCGTGATCCTGGCGCGCTGGGCGCGGCAACGGCAGATGACGACCGGCCAGCCCTTTCCCACCCTGTTGGCCGCGCCGGCGCTGCTGCTTGGTCCGCCGCTGCTGGTATTTTGGCTGGCCGGCTCGCCGCTGGTCTGGCAAATCCCGGAATTGCAGGGCTTCAACTTTCGCGGTGGCTGGGTGATCATCCCGGAAATGGCCTCGCTGCTGCTGGCGCTGTCCATCTACACCGCCGCCTTCATCGCCGAAATCGTCCGCGCCGGCATCCAGGCGGTCAGCCACGGCCAGACCGAGGCGTCGTTCTCGATGGGCCTGAACTCCCGCCTGACTCTGCGACTGATCATCCTGCCGCAGGCGCTGCGGGTGATCATCCCGCCGCTGACCAATCAATATCTCAACCTGACCAAGAATTCCTCGCTGGCCGCCGCCATTGGCTATCCGGACATGGTTTCCGCTTTCGCCGGCACCGTGCTCAACCAGACTGGCCAAGCCATCGAATGCATCGCCATCACCATGGCGGTTTACCTGACCATCAGCCTGCTGATTTCGCTCATGATGAACTGGTACAACCGGCGGGTCGCCCTGGTGGAGCGCTGACCGATGGCCGAACCGCGCGTTCCTCACCCCGACCTGCCGCCGCCGGCCAGCACGGTCGGCATCGTCGGCTGGCTGCGCCGCAATCTGCTTTCGTCACCGCTCAACATCGCCCTGACGCTCCTGGCGGTTTACCTGCTCTCCATCGCGCTGCCGCCGTTGTTGCGCTGGACGTTGCTGGACGCTTCCTGGAGCGGCGACAGTCGCGAAGCCTGCCCGGCGGACGGCGGCGCCTGCTGGGTGTTCATCCGGGTCCACTTCGAGCAATTCATGTACGGCTTTTACCCGGAGGACCAGCGCTGGCGGGTGAAGGCCGCTTTAGTCGTGTTGATCCTCGGCGCGGCGCCGCTGTTCGTTCGCGCCGTACACGGCAAGCTTAAGGTCCGGCTGGGACTTGGTTTACTGGCGGTCTATCCGGTGATCGCCTTCGTGCTGTTTAAAGGCGGCGTGCTCGGTCTGCCGGAGGTGGAAACCAGCCAGTGGGGCGGGTTGTTGCTGACCCTGGTGATCGCCGGAATCGGCATGACCGCCGCCCTGCCGCTGGGCGTGTTGCTGGCGCTGGGCCGGCGCTCGCGGATGCCGGCCATTCAAACCCTGTGCGTCACCTTCATCGAATTCTGGCGCGGCGTTCCCTTGATCACCGTGCTGTTCATGTCCTCGGTGATGCTGCCGCTGTTTCTGCCGGCCGGCGTGAGCTTCGACAAGCTGCTGCGGGCGCTGATCGGCGTCGCCCTGTTCCAGGCCGCCTACATGGCCGAGGTGGTGCGCGGTGGCTTGCAGGCGATTCCCAAGGGTCAGTTCGAGGCCGCCGCCGCCCTGGGGCTGGGCTACTGGAAAGCCATGGCGTTGATCGTGCTGCCGCAGGCTCTGAAACTGGTGATCCCCGGCATCGTCAATACCTTTATCGCCCTGTTCAAGGACACCTCGCTGGTCTTGATCATCGGTCTGTTCGACCTGATGAACATCGTCCACAACGCCACCACCAACCCGGAATGGCTGGGCTTTTCCACCGAGGGTTACGTGTTCGCCGCCGCCGTCTACTGGCTGTTCTGTTTCGGCATGTCGCGTTACAGCCAGAACCTGGAAAAACGGCTGCACACCGGCCACAAGCGTTAGGAATCCGTCTGATGAACGAAGCTTCTCCCGCGCCGCTGTCCGATCATCTCATGATCCAGATGGAAGGCGTCCATAAGTGGTATGGCGCTTTCCATGTGCTCAAGAACATCAATCTGACTGTCCAGAAGAGCGAACGCATCGTCATTTGCGGTCCGTCCGGCTCCGGCAAGTCCACCACCATCCGCTGCATCAACCGACTGGAGGAATACCAGCGCGGCCGGATCGCGGTGGACGGGCAGGAACTGAGCAACGACGTGAAGCTGATCGAGCAGATCCGCCGCGAGGTCGGCATGGTGTTCCAGCACTTCAACCTGTTCCCACATCTGACCGTGCTGGAGAACTGCGCGCTGGCGCCCATTTGGGTGCGCAAGCTGCCGCGCAGGGAAGCGGAAAACATCGCCATGCGCTACCTGGAGCGGGTCAAGATTCCCGAACAGGCAAAGAAATATCCGGGGCAACTGTCCGGCGGCCAGCAGCAGCGGGTTGCCATCGCCCGCAGTCTGTGCATGAACCCCAAGATTATGCTGTTCGACGAGCCGACCTCGGCGCTGGACCCGGAGATGATCAAGGAGGTGCTGGACACCATGGTCACGCTGGCCGAGGACGGCATGACCATGATCTGCGTCACTCATGAAATGGGCTTCGCCAAAACCGTGGCTCACCGGGTGATCTTCATGGATGGCGGTGAGATCATTGAGGAGAAACCGCCGGAGGAGTTTTTCACCCGCCCGGAATCGGAGCGGACCAAGCTGTTTTTGAGCCAGATATTGCATCATTGAGGCGAGGCTTAGAGGCTATACAAAAACGCCTGGCTCCGGGTCTGGCCGGGGTCAGCCTGGGTTTTCCCCTCCTCAATCGAGGGGGGGAATGCATGAATACCGCTGTCGGCTTGAGTTTTCATACGGCCTCTTATTCCGCTACAACCGAGTGCCTCAACATGAGCAACCCCATGAACCCCATTCGTCAGATCATTGAGGACGCGCCGGATTTCATTCCGGTACCAGCATCCCTGCGCCATCGTCGGATTGAATTGATTCTGTGGCCGCTGGATGAGCCACCGACGGAGAAAGAAACCGACGACGCCAGCGGTTGGCCCGTGGGCTTTCTGGAGAAGACGTTTGGCTCGATTCCCGATTTTCCAGAACGCGAACCACAGGGAGAATACGAACAACGGTTGGAGATGGAGTAATGTTTCCCGCATCGGCGGGTTGAAGCTGGAAGATTGGGAAGTGGCAGTCTGACCAACCCCACCCCCCCGGACCAGCGCCACCGTTCCAGGCGCTGGCCCGGACCGGCCTGGATTTTCCCCTCCTTGGATAAGGAGGGGTGGCGCGAAGCGCCGGGGTGGTTGGAGCGTTTCGGCGGGTAAACCCCGCCGCATGGAGCCACGCAGCGTGATTCTTGACAGGTGGTTGGAGCGTTTCGGCGGGTAAACCCCCCCGGCGCTTCGCGACACACCTCCTCAATCGAGGGGGGAATCCATCAATACCGCTTCGGCATGATCGCCGAGTTTTGGCTGAATTGATCACCCTTCCCGTAAAACGCTGACGTTTCAAAAATGAAACGCGCTGGAACAGTCTGTTTTAAAATGAAACTGTCTACCGCGTTTCGCACCTTTCTCAATCTCCTTAATTCGTCCGGTTCTCCATCAATTTTTCCTTGATATCCATTGCCTTATCTTTATCCACCTGCAATTTGCAAATTTGGCTTGCTTATTGCCACAATTGCCATGTTGATTTATTTCAAGTCAGCTTCAGACAACAACCATCAACCATCGCTATTCCGGCAAGGGAGTCCCCATGTTTCGCCATCCATTACCAACATCATTTATATCATTGATTTTATTAACTATTTATAGCCTGCCTGTCGGGGCGGCCACCTTCATCGTCACCAGTCTCAACGACAGCGGCCCCGGCTCGCTGCGGCAAGCGGTGCTCGACGCCAACGCGACCTTGGGCACCGACGCGATTGCCTTCCAAGCCGGCTTGGTCGGAACCATCACCCTGACCAGCGGGGAAATCCAAATTACCGATATCCTGACCCTCGACGGCCCCGGTGCGAGCGGGTTGGCGATCAGTGGCAATAACAAATCGCGGATTTTCTACGCCACTTCGGCGATGAGTGGCAAAGCGTTGACGATTAACCAGTTAACCCTGAAAAATGGTAAGGGTGGTGACGGTGGCATCATCCATAGTGCCGGCAGCCGGCTGACGGTGAACCACTGCATCTTGTCTAACAGCAAGGGAAGCTTCGGCGGCGGGATTTATGCGAGTGGCGGCACCGTAACGGTGAACAACAGCACCGTGTCCGACAATTCGGCGGTTCACGGCGGTGGAATTTACGCTGGCACTACGCTGACCGTTAATGACAGCACCTTCATCAGCAATTCAGCAAGTGGAGACGGCGGCGGCATTATTAGCTCTGGCGTAGCGACGGTGAACGCCAGCACCCTGTCCTACAATTCAGCGGTTAACACCGGTGGCGGGATTTGCAACACCGCTGGCGGTTGGAGCACCGGTGCCATCACCATCGTGAACAACAGTACGGTGTTTGGCAATTCAGCGGCCAAAGGTGGCGGACTCTATAGCAAGGGCGAATTGCTGAGCGTGAACAACAGCACGGTGTCCAGCAACTCAGCGACCACCAGCGGTGGGATTCACCAAGAGGGAATATTCCCAACCTTCATTATCACTATCGCTAATAGCATTGTGGTAGGCAATTCGGCCGCGACCGGCAAGGAAATTTACCGGACAAGTGGTCCTGGAAAGTTCACCTCCCTCGGCCACAACCTGTTCGGCGAGAATGGCGCGGACGGACTGGTCAATGTCACCAAGGCGGCCAGCGACCTGGTACTGGCCGGCGCCATCGACACCGCCCTGGGCGAACTCGCCGACAACGGCGGTCCCACCCCAACCCAACTGCCAACCCCCGGCAGCCCGGCCCTCAACGCCGGCGACAACGCCCTGGTTCCGGCGGGCACCGCCACCGACCAGCGCGGCTCCGGCTTCCCGCGCATCGTCAACAACGTGGTGGATATCGGCGCGGTCGACGTGCAGCCCTCGGGCAGCCTGGTGGCCGGCCTGACCAGCAGCGGCCAGATCTACTACACCGCCGTCGCCCCGCCGACCGCCGGCGACGAAGGGCAGCCCACCACCGACGCCACCGACGCCACCGCCGCCACCGACGACGCCGCCATGGGTTCTCTCCCCCACGCCAACGCCTGGGGCAGCACTCCTGGCCAACTGGCCCGGCTTTGGATCGGCGACTTCAACGGCAACGGCGAGGGCGATTTGGTCGGCCTGGCGGGCAATGGCTCCATCTGGTACACCACTAATCGCGGCGTCTGGACCCAGATCCCCGGCGGACTGAGCCAGATCAGCGTGGGCGACTTCAACGGCGACGGCCGGGACGGCCTGGTCGGCCTGGCCGGCAACGGCTCCATTTGGTACACCCCCGACCTCAGCGTCTGGACCCAAATCCCCGGTCGGCTGAGTCAGATCGTGAAGGGCGACCTCAACGGCGACGGCCATGCCGACCTGGCCGGCCTGGCCAGCAACGGATCCATCTGGTACACCACCGACCTCAGCGTCTGGTTCCAAGCCCCCGGCCAACTCGCCCAACTGCAAACCGGCGACCTCAACGGCGACGGCAAAGCCGACCTGGCCGGCCTGGCCAGCAACGGCTCGGTCTGGTACACCACCGACCTCAGCGTCTGGACCCAAGCCCCCGGCCAACTCGCCCAACTGCAAGTCGGCGACTTCAACGGCGACGGCAAAGCCGATCTGGTCGGCGTCGCCGGCAACAGCTCGGTCTGGTACACCACCAGCCTCAGCGCCTGGGCCCAGTTGCCCGGCGCCTTGAGCCAACTGACGACCAGCGACCTCAACGGCGACGGCAAGGGCGATCTGGTCGGCCTGGCGAACAACGGCACCATCTGGTACGCCACCGACCTCAGCGTCTGGACCAACCTTCCCGGTCAACTCGCCCAATTGGCCGGGCGCTGAGCGCCATCCCCGGCCCAGCGCCACCGGTCCAGGCGCTGGCCCGGTCCAACTTGAATTTTCCCCTCCTTGGACAAGGAGGGGTGGCGCGAAGCGCCGGGGTGGTTGGAGCGTTTCGGCGGGTAAACTCCGCCGCATGGCTCTACGCAGCGT